>NZ_AKJQ01000030.1:0-86066 GCF_000282255.1 Pseudomonas sp. GM25
GGAGGTGCAGCGAAGCAAACCGTAGGCGATGCCCCCGGATCAATCCCGGAGCGAAGGAACCCCGAGCCTCAGCGAGGGGCCGTACGTCAGGGTAAAGCCTTTTGGGTTACCTTTTCGGCGTTTGGAAAAGGTGACTCGCCGTAAGGGCGAAACCGCCAGCCGCAGCACCCGAAAAAACGGATATTCACCCAGGCGACCGCAAAGAATTACTCTGAAGCTCATACCGCAACTCATCAACCAACGCATCAACCGCCTCATCCGTCCGCAAGGCACCAAGACTCAACCCACTAATCACCAGATCCACCCGCCCCGAAACCGGCTCATACAACTTCACCGTAAGCGAATGATCCCCATCCACCACACACTCACAAGCCAACGGCGAAAAACTACGCTCAAGCCGAGCCCGCAACTGCGCCAGATAAATCATCGCGCCAGCTCCACACAACCAGACTCAACAACCAACAACACATTCATAAAGGGCTGATCCATTAGCAGGTTCCAAAAAGACACGATCACCAAAAAAATGCATCGCACCTCACCAGACTAAGAACACCCCGCCCGATCAAACACCCGAATTTGCACCCCATGAACTAGTGCATTTGCACCTTACCGCTGCCCCCGGCCGCCCCCCGAAAACAACCCACGCTCCCGAGCCCAGACAATCGCCTCACTGCGACTGTGCACATCCAGCTTCGAATACACCGTCGCCACATGATTGCGCACCGTGTTCGGCGCCAGCTTCAACCGCGCAGCAATCTCCTTGTCCGCCAGCCCCTCACAGATCAACCCGAGCACATCACGTTCGCGAGCCGTCAAATCAGTGAACGACACACTCGGCAACTGCGGCGAGTTGACCTTCTTCACATTGGCCAGCTTTTCGATCAGCGTCCGGCTGAACCACGACGCATCCTTCATCACCTCTTCAATCGCCGCCACCAGCTCAAGCTCGGTGCGCTTGCGCTCGGTGATGTCCATCAGCACCAGCAGATAGCAAACGGCATCCTGAATGTTGACGGTATCAGCGGACACCGCGCACTCCAGCAGCTCGGCGTCTTTCCTGCGGATCCGCATATCGACGCGGTCAACGCGGCCGGTCTTCTCCAGCGCCGCCAGCAACCGGGCGCGCTCCGCCGGTTCATCGATGAAGTCCAGTTGCGCGACGGTCTTGCCGAGCACGTCGTCGCTCTCGTAAGCGAGGGTATCGAGGAAGGCCTGATTGACGTCGATCAGCCGCTGCTCGTCGGCGCTGCAAATCAGGATCGGCACCGGTGTCAGGCGAAAGGCCTTGGCGAATCGTTCCTCACTCTGGCGCAGCGCAACTTCGGCCTTGTGCCGGGGCTCCATGTCGACAAAGGAAAACAGCATGCAGTCCTCGTCATTGAGCACCAGCGGCTGCCCCGCGACGATCACCTGCTTGCTGCCACCGTCCGGCAGACGCAATTCAGCCTGCATCTGCGGAATGGTCGCAACATCGCGCAGGCGCTGGATCGCCAGGTCCTTGCGCTCGGCCTGTTCGAGAATATCCAGCTCATAGGTCGAGGCGCCGATCACTTGATCGCGGGTGTAGCCGGTCATTTCCAGGAACCCCGGATTGACCTTGATATAACGCAAGTCGCTGAGACGGCAGATCACCGCCGGCGCCGGGTTGGCATTGAAGGTTTTTTCGAAGCGCTGTTCGGCGTTGGCCCAGTCGGTGACGTCACTCATGATCAGCACCAGCGACTCGATGTCGCCGTCGCGATCGGTCAGCACCATGCTGCGCACGCTGTGCACCCAGGTGCGCTCCTCGTCACTGTTCGGGGTGACTTCGACCAGCACGTCGCTGAAGGTTTCGCCGGCGGCCACGCGGCTGATCGGGTATTGCTCCGGTGTCAGCGTGTGGTTGTTGCGATAGCGCAGGTTGAAGCGCTCGACGTATTCCCCTGCGTTGTTGCCCAGCTCGCCGATCCGGCTGACGCCATGCATCGCCAGCGCCGCCTCGTTGGCCCAGAGAATCGTCTGGTCGAGTTCCAGCAGAATCACCCCGTCGGACAGCCCGGCAATAATCTGCTGCAATTGACGGCGATTGGTTTCGGTGGTCAGGACGTCCCGGCTCATTGGTTCTCCACAAGTTCGCGCATGTGAAGTTTACGACCGCAGGCCGTTGTGATCGTGCCGGGCAACTTTGCCCCTGATTACCGCGATGTGTGATCGACCAGCTCGCGCAGCGTATCGAGAAACAGCTTGAGCACCGGCGAGGCATCGTCCGCTCGATAAGTCGCGTACAGCGGCACTTGCGGCAGCGCCGGGGTCAGGCGCCGGAACACCAACCCGGCGGGAGCCAACTGCTCGATCGATGCGGGTAACAGCGCCACGCCAAACCCGGCGCGAACCAGACTGAGCAAGGTCTGCACCTCGATCACCTGCTGACGGATCTGCGGGGTGAACCCGGCCTGAATGCAGCACTGATAGAGAAAATTGGCGAACCGCGATTGCTTCAGTTCCAGCGCCACAAACGGCTCCTGCGCCAGATCAGCCGGCGCCAGCACCTCGCGCCGGGCCAGCGGGTGATCCTGCGGCATCACCACATGGATCGGCTCATGGATCAGCAATTCATTGCGCAACTGCGGGTCGTCATAACCGACGCGGAACACGCAGGCGTCGATGCGTTTTTCCTTCAACGCCTTGACCTGCGCCGCCGGGGTCATCTCATGCAGACGCCAGGTGACCTGCGGATAGCGTTCGCGAAACAGGTGCAGCGCCTTGGGCAGCACGCCGACCATCACTGAACTGATCATGCCGATTTCCAGCTCACCGAGCTGCCCGCGCCCGGTCTGGCGGGTCAGGTCCAGCGCCCGCTCGAGTTGTTCGAACACCAGCGGCGCCTGCTCCTTGAGCATCTGCCCCGCCGCTGTCAGCTCGACCCGGTGATGGCTGCGCTCGAACAGCGGCGTGCCGAGTTCTTCCTCCAGCAAACGGATCTGCTGGCTCAGCGGCGGCTGGCAGATGTGCAGCCGTTCGGCGGCACGGCCGAAGTGCAGCTCATCGGCCAGCGCCATGAAGTACCGCAGCAAACGCAGGTCCATGGCGGCTTACCCCAGGTTCAGTGGCGTGGAACGCTGACGCACCCCGGTCAGGCTGAACAGCGCATTGGCAATCGCCGGGACCACCGACGGACTGCCCAGCTCTCCCACGCCACCCGGTTTGTCCGGCTGGCCGTCGAGCACGAGGATGTCCACCGGCGGCATGTCCGACATGCGCGTGACGCGATAGTCGTGGAAATTGCTCTGCATCACTCTGCCCTGCTGGATGTCGAGGCGATCGAACAGCGCGTGACCGAGGCCCCACATCAGCCCGCCATAGATCTGTTCCTCGACCCCGCCGGGCGACACCGCCAGACCGCAATCGACCACACAGGTCAGCTTCTCGACCCGCGCCTTGCCATCCACTTTCGCGACCTGCGCTACTACGGCGATGAAACTGGTGTAGCCCTGATTGGTGGCGATCCCCAGCGCCGTGTCCGGCGGCAGCTTCTGGCCCCAACCGGCGCGTTCGGCGGCCTGCTTCAACACCGCCACATGCCGTGGCCGTTCCTGCATGTTGGCCAGCCGGAACGCCAGCGGATCTTCACCGGCCGCGTGGGCCAGTTCATCCATGAAGCTTTCCACGGCGAACACGTTGGGAATGAAACTCACCGAGCGATACCAGCCGCTGGGCACGTTGCTTTCATGCTTGACCCAGTTCAGTTCGAGATGCGGTGGACGGTAGGCGAAGTCCCACGCGGTGATTGCTTCGGTGGTGCTGTAATCCATGTGATCCGGCCGCTCGAAATAGCCCGGCTCCCACTGCTCCGGCGAGGCTGGTGACACCGCATGCAGTTGCAACGCCGTGAGTTTGCCCTGGGCATCCAGTGCGCCCCTCGCCCGATGAAGGGTGGCCGGGTGATTGAACAGTGCGTGCATTTCGTCTTCGCGGCTGTTGAGCAGTTTCACCGGCACACCGGTCTTCTGCGCCAGATACGCGACCTCGAACAACCAGTATTTGGCTTCCCGCGCACCGAAGCTGCCGCCGGAAACCAATTCATGGATGGTGACCTTGTCCTTGCCGATGCCGCACACGGTCCGCGCCGCTTCCAGCGCCGACGACGGCACCTGCACACCGCCCCAGTAGGTGATCGCCTTGTCCTTGACCTGCGCGGTGATGCAGATCGGTTCCAGCGGGTTTTGCACCTTGTAGGGCATCGTGTAATCGGCTTCGAGCAGCTTCGCAGCACCTGGCCATTGTGCGGCGACATCGCCCTGGGCCATGGCTTTGACGGTTTGCGTTGCCGGGTCGCTGATCGCCGCGATCTGCGCTTTACTCAGCTCGGCGCTGTCGAAACCGGCCAGCGGCGAGTCGCTCCATTTGATCTCCAGCAACTGGCGGCCCTGTTGCGCGGCCCAGAACGTTTCGGCCAGCACCGCGACGCCTTCGAGGTTGCCGCCAAGCACGTCCGGCCGGCCCGGAACCGCGATCACCTTGCGCACGCCCGGCACCTGCAACGCGGCCGCCGAATCCACGGCGACAACCTTCGCGCCCACCACAGATGCGCGCTGAATCACTGCCACCAGCATCCCCGGCAACTGCACGTCGATGCTGTACTTGAAACGCCCACAGACCTTGGCTGCCGCATCGCGTTTGTGGCGCAACTTGCCGATGTATTTGAACTGCGCCGGATCCTTCAGCGTGACGTTCGTCGGTGCTGGCAGATGCGCCGCCGCGCCGGCCAGTTCGCCGTAGCCGAGGCTGCGTTTGCTCGACGCATGCACGACCCGGCCTTCTTCGGTGGCGCAGCTGTCGGGGCTGACTTTCCACTGCTGCGCCGCTGCACTGATCAGTAGCGCTCGAGCCGTGGCGCCGGCCATGCGCAGGCGATCGTACTCCAGAGAAACGCTGGTGCTGCCGCCGGTGGAAAAGACTTTCCACACCGGATGAATGTAGGTTTCGAAGAACGGATCTTCCGGGGTGATGACCTGCACCGTCATCGGGTTCACGTCCAGTTCCTCGGCCACGCACGCGGCCAAAGCCGTCTGAGTACCGGTGCCGGAATCGTGCTTGTGCACCACCAGTTTCACCGTGCCATCGGGCAGCACGCGCACCCAGGCGTTGGGTTCGAATTCAGTGGTCGAGGTTTTCGGCTCACTCGCCGCCGCACCGGAAGGCAGGTACAGCGCAATCGCCAGCCCGGACGCCACCGTCACCGCCTGCTTGAGGAACACCCGGCGCGAGGGTTCATGAAGAGTGCCGTCGATGAGGCTCATCACGCCTCCTTCGGCGCATTCGCCGCACGCTTGATCGCCTTGTTGATGCGCCCGTAAGTGCCGCAGCGGCAGATATTCCCGGACATCGCGTTGCGGATCGAGTCGTCGTTGACCGGTGCGCCGGTGTTGAGCAGCGCGGCTGCCGACATGATCTGCCCGGATTGACAGTAGCCGCATTGCGGCACATCTTCGGCGACCCAGGCCAGTTGCAGCGGATGGTTTTCGTTGGGCGACAGCCCCTCGATGGTGGTGATGCTGTGGCCCGCGACGGCGGCCAGCGGCAACTGGCAGGAACGCACCGCGACGCCGTTCAGGTGCACGGTGCAGGCACCGCACAGGCCCATGCCGCAACCGAACTTGGTGCCGGTGAGTTTCAACTTATCACGCAACACCCATAACAAGGGCATGGAGGGGGACGCCTCATCCAGCTCGCGTCGTTCGCCGTTAACCGTGAATGCAATCATTGTCAGGCTCCAAAAGAGCGGCCCGTCTTTGTGCGGGCCTGGTGACCGATTATTGGAACCCCCGGCAACGCGCGGCCAGCGACGATTTCTGCCAACCGGTGTAAGCAGGACTAACAACATGTACAAGCGATACCCGTCGGTGCAGTCCATGAGCGCGTTCATCCACGCGGCGCGCAGCGGCAGTTTTTCCAGCGCCGCGCGCAAGCTCGACCTGACCCACAGCGCGATCAGCCAGCAGATCCGCGCCCTGGAAGACTTCATCGGCCAGCCGCTGTTCGTGCGCGAAGGCGGCGGCAGCAACCTGACCGATGCCGGGCAGCTGTTTGCCAGCGTGCTGTCGGATGGGCTGGCGCAGATTGATCGCGCCCTGTCCTCGGTGAAGAACCGCAGCGTGGCCCAGCGTCTGACCCTGGATGTCGACAGCGAACTGGCGCAGAGCTGGCTCAATCCGCGCTTGCCGCAGTTGCTCGATGGCTTGCCGGATTACGAAGTGACAATCCTGTCGATGCCGCGCAGTGATCGCAGCACGTTCGAACGGGTGGATTTGTCGTTGCGCTATGGCTATGGCGATTGGGACGATTGCGAGATGACCCAGATTTGTGGGGATCGGGTGTTGGCGGTGGCGTCCCCGGCGTTGCTGGAGCGGCAGGGTTTGCAGCTGCCTTTGAGCCCGGCGCAGATTCTTGAGTTGCCACTGTTGGGGTATACGCGCAGGTCGTGGATTCCGTGGCTGGATGCGGCCGGGATGACACCGACCGAACCGCCGGCACGGGTGATTTTTGATAATGCGGCGAATCTGATTGCGGCGGCTGAAGCGGGTGTCGGTGCGGGGCTGGTGCGTGGATTATTGGCTGCCGATGCGTTGCGCAGCGGGCGGCTGGTGGCGTTGAACGAGGCGCAGATTGCGGCGCATTACAATCTTTATGCGGTGTGGCCGCATGGGCAGGCTGAGCGGGTGGCACCTGTTGTTGAAGTGATCAAGCAGTTGGCCATGCAAACACTTCACTGACGCCATCGCTGGCAAGCCTATATCGAACAAGTATCACCACCCCACCCAATTAATATTGTACGAACCCTCCCCCGCCTTCCAATACTCGCTTCAAGCAACCACCCACCCGGGCCGGATGCGAACAGGCGAGGGAATGCGCGAGTGCTGCGCATAGAAACGGCCGATTGCCCGGGACGTGGATGCTGTGAGCCGCAAGGCTCCCTTCCCCGCTATCAGGAGATCGACTTCAATGATCATCGATATCAGCTGCTATCCCACGGATCTCGTGGACCTCGCCTGGAGGCATGACGGTGACCCGTTCACCGGCGAGCGTCTGCTGGAGATGATGGATGGCCCGTACATGGTCAACGGCAAGCCTCGCCGCATCGACAAAGCCTTCATCCAGCCGCCGCAGGGCAACACCATCTACACCTGGACCGACGGCGAACTGTCGGGCCGCGAATCCATCGACGCCTACATGGCCTACACCTTGAAAATGGTCCAGACCTACCCGGACCGTTTCATCGGCTGCTTCGTCTACAACCCGCGCTGCGGCGTGGAAAACGGCGTCGAGGCGATCGAGCGCTACGTCAAGGAACACGGTTTCAAGATGGTGCAGATGCAGGCCAACATGCACGCCTACCGTCCCGACCGTGCGCTGGACTGGGTGCGTCCGGCCTTCGAGAAATGCGCCGAGCTGGGCATTCCGGTCAAGCTGCACACCGGCGACGGGCCTTACAGCATCCCGTCGGAATGGGTGCCGATGATCAAGGAGTTCCCCAACGTCGATTTCATCATGGCCCACTTCGGTGTGCAGACCGGCGGCGTCTACGTGTTCGAACCGATGCAGTGGGCGATGGAGCTGCCCAACGTCTACTGCGAATCCGGCTGGTGCCTGCAATCGCGGATCGTCGAGTTCGCCAAAGTCCTGCCGACCCACAAGATCCTGTTCGGCACCGACACCCCGCCGAACGAACCGGGCATGTGGCTGCGCCTGCTCGAAGTGCTCTGCCACGAGCCGCCGCAGGGCCTGAACCTCGACGAGGACACCCTCGAAGACTACCTGGGCAACAACACCGCACGGATGATCGGCCTCGAGCCGTCCCCGCCGCCGCGTTCCGTTTCCGAAGCAGAGGCGCAACTCAAGCGCCCCGTCACCACCCAACTGGCCAGGAGCTGAACCGATGATCATCGACACCCATCTGCACCCCACCAACCTGGTCGACGAGGCCTGGCGCCACACCGGCGAACCGTTCACCGGCGAGCGCATGCTCAAGCTGATGGACGGCCCGTACATGATCAACGGCAAGCCGCGCCGGATCGACATGGGCTTCATCCAGCCGCCACCGGGCAACACCGGTTATCGCGACGGCAACCGCCGTGGCCGCGAGGGCGTGCGTGACTACATGTCGTATGTCGCCGAGCTGTGCGTGAAGTACCCGGACCGCTTCATCGGCAACTTCAACTTCAACCCGCGCTGGGGACCGGAAAACGGTGCGGCAGAGCTGGAATTCCACATCAAGGAATACGGCTTCAAGATGCTCAAGCTGCACGCCAACATGCACGGCTATCGCCCGGATCGCGCACTCGACTGGCTGCGTCCGGCGATGAAGGTCTGCGCCAAGTACAACATCGTGGTGCTGATCCACACCGGCGACGGCCCGTACACCATTCCGACGATGTTCTACCCGATCATCCGCGAGTTCCCGATGGTCAATTTCATCATCGGTCACTTCGGCATCCAGACCGGGGGCAACTACTCGTTCGAGGCGTTCTGGATGGCGATGGACACGCCAAACGTGTACTGCGAATCCGGCTGGTGCTTCCAGTCGCGGATCGTCGAGTTCGCCAAGGAGCTGCCGCGCAACAAGATCGTGTTCGGCACCGACTCGCCGCCGAACGAACCGGGCATGTGGCTGCGCGAGCTGGAAGTGCTGTGCTCGCCGGCGCCGCAGGGCCTGGGGATCGACGAGGATCACCTTGAGGATTACCTGGGCAACAACATCGCCCGGTTGTGCGGGATCGAACCGACCCCGCCGCCCAAGGATCTGGCCGAGGCGGACATTCGTCTGACCACGACCTATCTCTAAACAGGGTCTGACCCGGCTTCAACCCAGCCACACAGCGACTTTACAGGCGCGAAGATGACCCGGCGTTCGCTCGACCGGCAGGCCAACGGCTTGTCGATCGAACGCCAGCCTCACCCCTGCGTGCCTGCTTTTTACGAGGTGAAACCATGACCCGTTCGACGCTCGGCGACTCTCAGGATTTTCACGTATTCATCGATGCCTATCGCCGCCAGTACCCGGACGATGTGCTGACCATCACCCAACCCCTTTCTGCCGATCAGGACGTCACCGCCCTGGTCGATGCCCTCGCCACTCAGGGCCGCCATCCGCTGCTGATCTGCGAAAACGTCGGCAACCTCGGCGTGCCGGTGGCGACCAATCTGTTCGCCTCTCGCCAACGTATCGCCCGGCTGTTCGGCGTCAGTGCCGCGCAGTTGCACGAAACCTTTCAGACCCGCGCCAACCAGCCAATCGCGCCGCGCTACGTCGAAACCGGCCCGGTGCTCGACGAAGTCTTCGAAGGCGAAGCGCTGGACCTGGCGCTGCTGCCGATGCTCAAGCATTTCGACAGTGATCGCGGCCCGTACATCACCAACGCGATCATCATCGCCGAGGACCCGCAGACCGGCATCGCCAACATGAGCTACCACCGCTCGATGCGCCATGCCCGTCAGGCGTTAGCCACCAGCCTGCACTCGCGCGGGCACCTGTGGCGGATGTTGCAGACCGCCCGCGAACGCGGCGAAGAACTGCGCGTGGCGATGGTGGTCGGCGCACACCCGCTGTTCATGCTCGCCGCCGCTGCACGCCTGCCCTATGGCAGCGATGAACGCGCGGTGGCCGGCGGGCTGTTCGGTGCGCCGCTGGAACTGGTGAAGACCCCGCGCTACGGCATCGGCGTGCCGGCTTACGCCGAGTTTGTACTCGAAGGCGCGATAGACCCGACGGCCTATGCCGAAGAAGGTCCGTTCGGCGAATTCAGCGGCTATTCCTCGGATCGCTCGACCAACAACGTGCTGCGCGTCGACACCCTGTTGCGGCGCAAGGACGCGTGGCTGGTGGACGTGATGGGCGGGCGCTACGCCGAGCACCTGACACTGGCGCGGCTGCCCCGTGAAGCGGAAATGAGCGAGAAACTCAAGGCACGCTTCCCCGCCGTCACCGCCGTGCATTACCCGAACTCCGGCACGCATTTTCATTGCTACGTGGCGCTGGATCAGAGCCGTGACGGCGAGGCCCGGCAGATCATGCTGGCCTTGCTCGGCTGGGATCCGTACCTGAAAACCGTGATCGCGGTGGACAGCGATATCGACCTCACCGACGACAGCCAGGTGCTGTGGGCACTGGCCACGCATTTCCAGCCGCACCTCGACATCTTCACCATCGACGGTTTGCCCGGCAGCCCGCTGGACCCGTCGTCCTCGGTCAATGGCACCACGTCGCGCATGGGCCTGGATGCCACGCGCGGTTCGGGGTTCGACGGGATCAAGGCACAGCTCGACCAGGACGTGCTCGAACGCGCGCGGCAACTGCTTGAAGGTCTGCCATCGTGAACCGTCAGCGGATGGTGGTCGGCATCAGCGGCGCGTCCGGCTTCATCTACGGCGTGCGCCTGCTGGAGTTGCTGGCCGAACTGAACATCGAAAGCCATCTGGTCATCAGCCGCGCCGCGCTGCTGACCATGGCCCACGAAACCGACTACAAACTGGCGGACGTCACCGCCCTCGCCAGCCACTACCACCGCGCCGATGACGTGGCCGCCGGGATTGCCAGCGGCTCGTTCCGCTGCCTGGGCATGGTGGTTGCGCCGTGTTCAATGAGGACGCTGGCGGAGATCGCCACCGGCACGTCATCGGGGCTGATCGGCCGCGCCGCCGACGTCACCCTCAAGGAGCGCCGCACCCTGGTGCTGATGGCCCGCGAAACCCCGCTGACCCTCGCCCACCTGCGCAACATGACTGCCGTCACCGAGATGGGCGGGATCATCGCCCCGCCGGTCCCGGCCTTCTACGCCCGGCCCGACAGCCTGGCGCAAATGGTCGACCACAGCCTCGGCCGCATCCTCGACCTGTTCGGCCTCGATGCCGGCGTCGCCCGACGATGGCGAGAACACACAGAACCCTGTGGGAGCGAGCTTGCTCGCGATGGCGGTGGATCAGTCGCCATCACCGCTAATTGACACACCGCCTTCGCGAGCAAGCTCGCTCCCACAAAAAAGCTTCATCTGCACCGGTCAGTCCATCACCAAGGAGCCTCACATGAACACCCCATTCAACACCCCGACCCCGAACACCAAAATCCCGGTCACCATCCTCACCGGGTTCCTCGGTGCCGGCAAAACCACCCTGCTCAACTACATCCTCAAGGAGAACCACGGTCGCAAGATCGCGGTGATCGAAAACGAGTTCGGTGAGGTCGGCATCGACGGCGATCTGGTGCTCAGTTCCGAGACCGAAGAGATCTACGAAATGGTCAACGGCTGCGTCTGCTGCACCGCCGAAGTCCGCGAGGATCTGGTGCGCATCGTCCGCGAACTGGTGGCGCGTCCGGTGCGGCTCGATCACATCCTGATCGAAACCAGCGGCCTCGCCGACCCGTACCCGGTGGCCCAGAGTTTCTTCATCAACGACCCGATCGCCGAGGAAGTCGAACTCGACGCCATCGTGACCATGGTCGATGCCAAACACATCGCCCAGCACCTGGAAGATCTGCAACTGGACGGCGTCGACAATCAGGCCGTGGATCAGATCGTCTGCGCCGACCGCATCGTCATCAACAAGGTCGATCTGGTCAGCGCTGAAGAGGTGGAAACCCTGCGCGGCAAGATCCGCGGATTGAACGCCACGGCAGATCTTGTGACCTCGACCCATGCACAAATCGACCTGTCGAAAATCCTCGGCATCGGCGCCTTTGAATGCACGCAGAAGCTGATGGAAATCGGCGCGGATCAGCACGATCACGATCACGATCACCACGACCATGACCATCACGCTGAAGAGCCCGACCACGAGCACGACCCGAGCGTCTCGTCCGTGGGCATCGCCGTGGACGGCGCCGTCAACCTGATGGCGTTCCACCGCTGGATCAGCGAATTGCGCAGCGCCCAGGCCGACAACCTGTACCGCATGAAAGGCGTGCTGGCGGTGGCCAACGAAGACCAGCGCTACGTGCTGCAAGGCGTGCACAGCCTGGTGGAGTTCCGCGCCTCGACCGCGTGGGGCTCAGAGCCGCGCTCGAGCAAGATCGTGTTCATCGGCCGCGACCTGGATCGGGCGGCACTGAACCAGGGCTTCGCCGCCTGCCTGGCCGGCTGAAACCCGGCATCGGAGCCGGTGGATGGCGGTTCCGGGCACACAGAACGAATACCCCTCTGTACCGAATAACAACAGCTAGAGGTGATTCCCCATGTCGTCAGCCAGTTCCTCCTCCACCGTCCACCCTGTCGACCGCGTCCTGCCGGTGCGACAGATGCTCACCCTCGGCCTGCAGCACATGGCCGTCTCGTACATCGGCGCCATCGCCGTGCCGTTGATTGTCGCCAGCGCCCTGAAGATGTCCCATGCCGACACGGTGGTGCTGATCAGCACCACGCTGTTCTGCTCCGGCATCGCCACCCTGTTGCAGACCGTCGGTTTCTGGAAATTCGGCGTGCGCCTGCCGATTCTGCAAGGCGTGGCGTTCAGCAGCGTGGGTCCGGTGATCGCCATCGGCAGCAACCCGGAGGTGGGATTCGCCGGGGTCTGCGGGGCGGTGATCGGTGCGGGGATTTTCACCATGTTGATCGCGCCGTTCGTAGGCCGCTTGCGACGGTTTTTCCCGCCGGTGGTGACCGGCTGCATCGTCACGGTGATCGGTTTGCAGCTGTTCCCGATTGCCTATGAATGGGTCGGCGGCGGGCGCAACGCGAGCAACTTTGGCGCGCCGGCGTTTCTCGCCGTGGCGGTGGTGGTGCTGCTGACCATTCTGCTGGTCAACCGTTATGGCAGCCCGTTGCTGCGCAACATGGCGGTGCTGGTGGGGATGCTGGTGGGCGCCGGTCTGGCTTACGGCCTGGGCATGGGCAACTTTCACAGCGTCGAGGACGCGCCGTGGCTGACCGTGCCCTACCCGTTCTATTTCGGTTTGCCGACCTTCAGCCTGATCCCCATCGCCACCATGGTGGTGGTGATGATCGTGCAGATGGTCGAGTCCATGGGGCTGTTCGTGGCCATCGGCGACATCGTCGACAAACCGGTGGAAGACAAACAGGTGATCAACGGCCTGCGCGCCAATGGCCTGGCCAGCACCATCGCCGGAATGTTCGCCGCGTTTCCGTTCATTGCTTTCATGGAGAACGTCGGGCTGGTGATCCTGACCGGCGTGCGCAGCCGCTGGGTGGTGGCGATCAGCGGTCTGCTGATGTGCTCGATTGCGCTGGTGCCCAAGGCCGGGGCGATCATCGCCTCGATGCCGACCGCCGCACTGGGCGGTGCCGGCATCGCCATGTTCGGCGTGGTTGCAGCGGCCGGGATCCAGACCCTGGCCAAGGTCGACTACGAGCGCAATCGCTACAACGTGCTGATCGTCGGTTTCACCATCGCCGCCGCCCTGGTGCCGGTGCTCGCCCCGACCCTGTTCAAACAACTGCCCGAGTGGTCACAGCCGTTCCTGCACAGCAGCGTGGTCATCGCCTGCCTGGTGTCGGTGCTGCTCAACGCGGCGCTCAACGGCGTCAGCGTGCCAGAAACCACACCCGGCAAATCCGCCTCGCACATCCTCTGACTGGAGCTGCCCATGACTCAACTTCAAAACATCCTGATCAAGAATCCGGTGGCGGTGATGACCGGCCTGCGCGGGCCCCGTGCCCGGGCCGGTGCCGTGGACATCCGCGTGGTCAATGGCCGGATCGCGGAAATGGCCGCCAACCTTGAGCCGCAACCCGGTGAACGAGTGATCGACGCGCGTAATTCGGTGGTCTACCCGGGCTGGATCAACACCCACCACCACCTGTTCCAGAACCTGCTCAAAGCCGTGCCAGAAGGCTTGAATCAGGACCTGCAAGGCTGGCTGGCGAGCGTGCCTTATCCGCGCCTGAACCGCTTCACCCCGCAACTGGCGCGGATCGCCGCACGGTTGGGGATGGTCGAGTTGCTGCTGTCCGGCGTCACCACCTGCGCCGATCACCACTACCTCTACCACGCCCACGGCAGCACCGAGACCGGCGACCTGCTGTTCGACCTCGCCGAGGAATTCGGCCTGCGTTTCGTGCTCTGCCGTGGCGGTGCACTGGAGTCGGCGAGCGCGCATCCGGGCTTCTCGAAAACCGCGCTGCAACCGGAATCCCTGGAACAAATGGTCGGCGACATCGAACGGCTGAAATCGCGCTACCACCAGGACACCCCGGATGCACTGCGCCGGGTGGTCGTGGCGCCGACCACACCGACCTTCTCGCTGCCGCCAACGCTGCTGCGCGAACTGGCGCACACCGCCCGAGGCATGGGGTTGCGCCTGCATACGCACCTGTCGGAAACCGAGAACTACGTGAACTTCTGCCGCGAAAAGTACAACTGCCTGCCGGTGGAATTCGTCGCCGAACACGAGTGGCTCGGCCCGGACGTCTGGTTCGCCCACGCCGTGCACCTGCAGCCGGGAGAAATCCGCATGCTCGCCCAGACCGGCACCGGCGTCTCCCACTGCCCGGTGAGCAACGCCCGGCTGGGCAGCGGTGTTGCGCCGATCCCGCAAATGTACGAAGCCGGCGTGCCGATCTCCCTCGGCGTCGACGGCGTGGCGTCAAACGAATCCGGGAGCATGGTCGGCGAAGCAAACACCGCCTGGCTGATCCACCGCGCCGAACAAGGCGCCTCGGCCACCACCGCCGAAGACGTCATCCACTGGGGCACGGCGGGCGGCGCGCAAGTGCTCGGCCTCGGCGCGGTCGGCACACTGGAAATCGGCCAGGCAGCGGATCTGGTGATCTACAGCCTCGACCACCCACGCTTCTACGGCTTCCACGACAGCGCCGTCGCACCAGTCGTTGCGGGTGAGCCGATCGCCGTGAAATACAGCCTGGTGGGTGGGCGGATCGTCGTCGACAACGGGATGATTCCGGGGCTGGATATCGAGCGGATGCGGGCCGAGGCCTGGGAGGGTGTGCAGGCGATGATGGAGGTCGACGATTGATGCATCACCGGTGGGAGCGGCGGTGCGACGATTCGCCTCGTCAGCTCCCGCCGGCGGCATTAGCGCCTTGCGCTTTTGTCGACTAACGTTAGTACCTCATCGGATTGAGCCCCTACCAGTTACACCGGGCTCTTGATCAAGGAGAGACTGATGACATCCAACCGCCTCATCGAACAGACCTATCGCACCTGGTCCAGCCCCATTCTGCTGGAGCTGAAAAAGCGCGAGCACGAGATGGCGCCGGCCGAACGCCAGGCGCTTGAGAATGTGCTGGTGGAAAGACGATTGCTGGACGTTGGTAACCCGAACGGCAGTAACCGTCGCAAGGGTTCGGCGATCAAGGAATAACACTTCCCCGGCCGGTACAAAAACTGTGGGAGCGGCTCGCTCCCGCAGGTGCCCGGTTACAGGATATTGGCCGAAGCCTGCAACCCTGCCAGCTTGTCAGGGTTGCGCATGATGAAGATCCGGTTCACCCGCCCTGCGCCATCGAACCCGAATGTCATCGATGCGGTGACGAGCCCGTCAGCCTTGATGACCACTCCTTTCGCGCCATTGATCTCGACCGGCAGCCACTCCTGCGCCTGCCAGTAGGCGTGCAGCGATTGGCCGATGAAGTCCAGCACACTCTTCTGGCCGAACAGGGTTTCGCGGATCGCCGACGCCTTGCCGCCGCTGTCGGCGCAGAGTTCGACGTCTTCGCTCAGCAGCGCACTGAGTGCACTGGTCGAGCCGCTGGCGATGGCCGAATGAAAGGCATCCAGCAGCTGAGACTGACGCGCCGGCTCCGGCTGAAAACGGATCTGCTCGCCACCGATACTCGCCTTGGCCCGTGACACCAGTTTGCGGCACGCGGCTTCCTGAATGCCGAGGGTTTCAGCGACCTGCGGATAATCGAAATCGAAGATATCGTGCAGCAGGTACGCCGCCCGCTCCTTGGGCGTCAGCCGTTCGAGCATCAGCAGGAAAGCGGTGGAGAGCGACGCGGCGAGTTCATGCATGTGTTCAGGCGATTGATGATGAGTGGTGTGAATCGGCTCCGGCAACCAGGTGCCGATGTAATCGACACGGGACTTGTGCGCCGAGCGCAACAGGTCGATGCAGTGGCGGGTGCAGGCTGTCGTCAGCCACGCGGCCGGTGTGGCGATGGAAGCCTGATCGGCCTCCAGCCATTTGATGAACAGCTCTTGCACCGCATCCTCGGCTTCCGCACGGGAACCCAGAATGCGATACGCCAGCCCCAGCAGAAAGGGTCGTCGCTGCTCGAACACAGCGACGGTTTTTTCAGCGAAGTTCATCGATCAGTGCCTCGACACCTGCAAACGGTTCCACAGGTTGATCATGCCGATTTCCGCCGTCAAGGCAGCGATCTGCGCGTCGTTGAAATGCTCGCGCAAGGCGCCGCGCAACGGTGCGTAATCGGCGTGGGGATCGAGCACCGTCAGGGCTTCGGTCCAGGCCAGCGCCGCTTGTTCGGCGGCGGTGAAATCGTTGACATGCCGCCAGACGATCAAGCGATCCAGACGCTCGTTGCTTTCATTGGCTTCACGCGCCTCGCGGGTGTGCATCTTCACGCAGAAACCGCACTGGTTGATCTGTGAGGCACGCAGGTGAATCAGGTGCCGCAGCGACGGCGGCAAGTCATGGTCGTTGAGGCTGACATGCACCTGGGTCAGGCTTTCGAACACTTGCGGCATGGCTTGTTGCAGGTTGACGGCTTGGGTGTTGGACGACATCGCGTTGCTCCGTGTTTGAGGGATTCAACGGGATGACGATTCAGCTTTCGGGTTTGTGACGTGGGGCCTGTAAAGAAAGCTTCAGCAGTTCCTTGCGCAGCATTGATGGCTCTAGAACGGCGATTCCAGCGTGCCATTCGAGTGATAACAAATGACTCAGCTTCTGCTGAGAGACCAGGGGTTTGGCCAGCAGACAGCTTTTTCGGTCGCGGATGCTGATGAGGTTCAACAGCCAGTCATCGCCCTGCCCGGCCATCCAGTCGTTGATCGTCGAGCGATGCCTTTCGAGCAAAGCGTTGGCATCCCACACCGTCATTTGGGCGAAGACCTGCGGCAGGAGGCTGTCGGGTTTCATCCGTTTCAAGTCTGCGGCCAATGCGGCGCAGATGTTTGATTCGATGGTTGCCTGACATTCGAGGAAATATTGCTCGGGCCAGTCCGCCGTGAGTTTCGCGTGAGGTGCAAGCTCGGCATAGGCGTCGATGTCCGCTGTCGTGGTCATCTGCCCGGTGAAATTCAGTGTGTTGTCCAGAATCGCCGTGGCCAGCAGCGCGGCGCTTTGTTCGCTGATCTTCGACAGCCATCCTGCGGCTTTCCAGCGCTGGAAAACCTGAGTCGCCGCCGCGCCGATCGGGCGGATATCGGCAGCAGATCCGAGAGTCTGTGCCCAATGCTGTTCGAAACCCGGATGATGGTCGATGACTTCCACCACCCGATCGAGTGCGACCATCGGGTCGAAATGGTGGTAATCGGAGACGTCGACCAGCACAAACTCGTCGCTGGATGTCGGGCGGTAATGATCCAGAACAGCACCCCAGCCGAGCACGGTTTTCGAAACACTGGCATTGGGTTTTGCGCTACTGACGGCGCGGGCTGGCATGCCTTGCAGGTTGAGCAGCTCGGCGTAGGCGATGCAGCAGGCGTAGGCATCGATGTCCAGATACGCCGAGCCTGAGGTGATGACTTTGATGGGCGACATTGCGCGTCCTGACTTCCTTTTCAGGGGCGGCAACGTCGCACATTTTCATGAACGATTAATGAACATCAGGCAGCGCGTTGTCCCCCGGCCACCGCCGCCGAAGCAGCCAGCATCGCCCGCAGCAACACCGCACAGCCGGCCGCCAGATCGTCCGGCGCGGCGTTTTCGATTTCGTTGTGGCTGATGCCGCCTTCGCACGGCACGAAGATCATCCCGGCCGGGCCGAGTTCGGCGAGGAAGATCGCGTCGTGGCCGGCGCCGCTGACGATGTCCATGTGCGACAAGCCCAGACCTTTGGCGGCGCCGCGTACCGCTTCGACACAGCCTTTTTCAAAATAGAGCGGCGGGAAGTCGGCGGTCGGGGTCAGCTCATAAGTCAGGCCGTGTTCTTCGCAGGTCGCTTCGATGACTTGCTTGACCTCGGCGATCATCGAGTCGAGGCGTGCCGGCTCCAGGTGGCGGAAGTCGAGGGTCATGCGCACCTCCCCCGGAATAACGTTGCGCGAGCCGGGATAGGCTTGTAGGCAACCGACCGTGCCGCAGGCGTGAGGTTGATGGCCGAGGGCGGCGCGATTGACTGCACCAACGATGACCGAGGCGCCGACCAGCGCGTCCTTGCGCAGGTGCATCGGGGTCGGGCCGGCGTGGGCTTCGACGCCGCGCAGTTTCAGGTCGAACCACTTCTGCCCCAGTGCGCCGAGCACTACGCCGATGGTTTTCTGTTCGTCCTCCAGGATCGGGCCTTGCTCGATATGTGCTTCGAAATAGGCGCCGACCTTGTGCCCGCTGACCTTGCGCGGTCCGGCGTAACCGATGGCGTTCAGTGCTTCTCCGACCGTAACGCCGTCGGCATCGACCTTGGCCAGGGTTTCTTCGAGGGTGAACTTTTCGGCGAACACGCCGGAGCCCATCATGCACGGGGCGAAGCGCGAGCCTTCTTCGTTGGTCCAGACCACCACTTCCAGCGGGGCCTCGGTTTCCACGCCGAGGTCATTGAGGGTGCGCAACACTTCGACGCCGGCCAGCACGCCGAAGCAGCCGTCGAACTTGCCGCCGGTGGGCTGGGTGTCGATGTGGCTGCCGGTCATCACCGGGGGCAGGTTCGGGTTGCGGCCGGGGCGACGGGCGAAGATGTTGCCGACTTCATCGACCGTGACGCTGCAACCGGCGTCCTTGCACCACTGCACGAACAGGTCGCGAGCCTGGCGGTCGAGGTCGGTCAGGGCCAGGCGACAGACCCCGCCCTTGACCGTGGCGCCGAGCTTGGCCAGCTCCATGAGCGACGCCCACAAGCGGTCGCGGTTGATGTGCTGATGGGTCGATTGCAGAACGTCTACGGCTGCGTTCATGGGGATCTCCTCAGGCAGTTCTTATGGGAATTACAACGGCGATTTGACGGCCACCGGCGTCGCACGCATCGCGCACAACCCGTAATAGATCAACCCGCCCAACGCCGAGCCGGTGAACCAGCCGTAGCTGTAGAACCAGCTGAATGCGCTGCTGCCCAGCGACAGCAGGGTCAGCACCACCGGCACGCCGAAGGCGATGAACCCGGCCCAGTTCCACGCCGGGTACACGTCGTCGCGGTACAGGCCGGCCAGGTCCAGTTGCTGTTTCTTGATCAGGAAATAGTCCACCACCATGATCCCGGCGATCGGCCCGAGCAGGCTGGAATAGCCCAGCAGCCAGTTCGAATACACGGTTTCCAGGCTGACATCGGAGACGATCAACCCAAGCTTTTTCAGCAATTCATGGCCCATCAACGCCAGACCAACGAACCCGGTGAGGATCACCGCTTTGGTGCGGTTGATCACCTTCGGCGCGATGTTCTGGAAGTCGTTGGTTGGCGAGACGATGTTGGCGGCGGTGTTGGTCGACAGCGTGGCGATGATGATCAGCGCCATGGCCACCGCGACCCACACCGGGCTCTGGATGTGGCCGATCAAAGTCACCGGATCGGAAACGCTGACGCCCACCAGCTTCACCGAGGCGGCGGTCATCACCACGCCCAGTGCGGCGAACAGGAACATGGTCAGCGGCAGGCCGAAAATCTGCCCGAGGATCTGATCCTTCTGGCTGCGGGCATACCGGCTGAAATCGGGAATGTTCAGCGACAGGGTGGCCCAGAAACCGACCATCGCCGTCAGCCCGGCGGCGAAGTAACTGACCACACTCGCGCCTTCGGGACGCTTCGGCGGAATCGCCAGCAATTCAGTCATCGACACATTCGGCATGGCCCACACCAGCAACCCGATGCCGACCGCCACCAGCAGCGGCGCCGACAAGGTTTCCAGCCATTTGATCGACTCGGCGCCACGGATCACCACCCACAGATTCAGCGCCCAGAAGACCATGAAACCGATCACCTCCCCCGTCCCGCCGAGGGATTTCCAGCCCTCGAACACCGAGCCGAGAAACAGGTGAATCGCCAGCCCGCCGAACATGGTCTGGATGCCGAACCAGCCGCACGCCACCAGCGCGCGGATCAGGCACGGCACGTTGGAGCCGAGAATCCCGAACGACGAACGCAGCAGCACCGGAAACGGAATCCCGTATTTGGTGCCGGGAAACGCGTTGAGCGTAAGAGGGATCAGGACGATGACGTTGGCAAACAGAATCGCCAGCAAGGCCTCGCCGACGCTAAGGCCGAAATACGCGGTGAGGACGCCGCCGAGGGTGTAGGTCGGCACGCAGATCGACATGCCGACCCACAGCGCGGTGATGTGCCATTTGTTCCAGGTTCGTTCGCGCACCTTGGTCGGTGCCATGTCGTGGTTGTAACGGGGACTGTCGAGGACGTCGCTGCCCGCTTCGAGTTCGAACAAGCCGTCGCGCTCGGTCACTTGCGATCTGTTCTGTTGCATGGCCGCTCCACTGTTCTTCTGATTATTTTTTTGCTCATCAGGCAGCTGCACACGCAGGTGCGAGCCGGACGATGGCCGGAGGAACTGACAACTTTCATGCACCGGCCATGGTGTCAGCGGCGGCATCAATAAACGTGCCGGGTGCCCCGCTTTCGCATCGGGCCGTGCTTTGATCTTTTTGTAACTGACTGATGTTTATCAGTTTTAATTATTCACCTTGTGAGGCCGCGAAAACTTGACTGAACACTCAGGCTAAATGCCAGGCAAGTTGTCCGAACTGTCAGGACTCAATCTGGTGCACTGCATTACTTTTCTTCAGAACGCATCACCCGCAGCTCAACTTCAAGCGGCTGATTTCACATAGGAAATCTTGCTCATATTTCCAACCTGTCAAGTGCGTCAAAATGGTGAAGCGCCTCACCATTTTGGTGATTTTGTATTTTTATCGTTATTTATCAGTTACTTAAAACAGTCATAAGCTTATAAAAAATAATCTTGATCAATTGCAGAACTGCGACTAGCGTCTATTCCTGACAGCGCTGACAAGATTACGCATTTGGCGCTGCAAACAATAAAACACTAGAACCGGCACAAGTCGGTCATGCCTGCGAGGAACTCGGAATGTCTCTGTTGATCCGTGGCGCCACCGTTGTTACCCATGATGAAAGTTACCGCGCCGATGTCTATTGCGCTGACGGCGTGATCAAAGCCATTGGTGAAAACCTGGATATTCCCGCCGGCGCCGAAGTGCTCGACGGCAGCGGCCAATATTTGATGCCCGGCGGCATCGATCCGCACACCCACATGCAACTCCCGTTCATGGGCACCGTGGCCAGCGAAGACTTCTACAGCGGCACTGCCGCAGGCCTGGCCGGCGGCACCACCTCGATCATCGATTTCGTGATTCCTAATCCGCAGCAGTCACTGCTCGAAGCCTTTCACCAGTGGCGTGGCTGGGCGGAAAAATCGGCGTCCGACTATGGCTTTCACGTCGCGATCACATGGTGGAGCGAGCAGGTGCGCGAGGAAATGGCCGAGCTGGTCAGCCATCACGGGATCAACAGCTTCAAACATTTCATGGCCTACAAGAACGCGATCATGGCCGCCGACGACACGCTGGTGGCGAGCTTCGAGCGCTGTCTGGAACTCGGCGCGGTGCCGACCGTGCACGCGGAAAATGGCGAGCTGGTCTATCACCTGCAACGCAAGTTGATGGCCCAGGGCATCACCGGGCCGGAAGCGCATCCGCTGTCGCGCCCCTCACAGGTTGAAGGTGAAGCGGCGAGCCGGGCGATCCGCATCGCTGAAACCATCGGCACGCCGCTGTACCTGGTGCACGTCTCGACCAAGGAAGCCCTCGACGAAATCACCTATGCCCGCAGCAAGGGCCAACCGGTCTACGGCGAAGTGCTGGCCGGGCATCTGCTGCTGGACGACAGTGTCTATCAGCACCCGGACTGGCAGACCGCCGCCGGTTACGTGATGAGCCCGCCGTTCCGCCCGCGCGGGCATCAGGACGCGCTGTGGCATGGTTTGCAAAGCGGCAACCTGCACACCACCGCCACCGACCATTGCTGCTTCTGCGCCGAGCAAAAAGCCGCCGGGCGCGACGACTTCAGCAAGATCCCCAACGGCACCGCCGGCATCGAAGACCGCATGGCAGTGTTGTGGGATGAAGGGGTGAACTCGGGGCGGTTGTCGATGCAGGACTTCGTCGCCCTCACCTCCACCAACACTGCAAAAATCTTCAACCTCTACCCGCGCAAAGGCGCGATCCGTGTCGGTGCCGATGCCGACCTGGTGCTGTGGGACCCGCAAGGCACTCGCACCATCTCCGCCAAGACCCACCATCAGCAGGTGGACTTCAACATCTTCGAAGGCAAGACCGTGACCGGCGTGCCGAGCCATACCATCAGCCAGGGCCGGGTCGTCTGGGCCGACGGCGACCTGCGCGCCGAGCGTGGGGCGGGCCGGTATATCGAACGGCCGGCGTATCCGGCGGTGTTTGATTTGCTGAGCAAGCGGGCTGAGTTGCATCGCCCGGTTGCCGTGAAACGCTGATCCCTGGATTACCGTTGATCGTTCCCACGCTATGCGTGGGAATGCCTCAAGGGACGCTCTGCGTCCAGTGACGCGGAGCGTCACGGGCTGCATTCCCACGCGGAGCGTGGGAACGATCAACAGATGATCGAACCACTGCCCGACAGAGGCAGAAAACCTCAAATAACCGTGAGGCAAAAAACCGTGATCGAGACCCTGAACCATCTCCCGCACCCGCACGAAAGTGCGGCCGCCCTCGCCGGCCATTTCACCGACCTGGCGCCGCCGCTCAACGACCGTCAGGCGCATCTGGAAGCCTCGCGCTGCCTGTATTGCTACGACGCGCCGTGCGTGAATGCGTGCCCGAGCGAGATCGACATTCCATCGTTCATCCGCAACATCCATCAGGACAACGTGCCCGGCGCGGCGCAGAAAATCCTTTCGGCGAATATCCTCGGCGGCAGTTGCGCGCGGGTCTGTCCGACCGAAATCCTCTGCCAGCAAGCCTGCGTGCGCAACAACGCCCACGAATGCGCACCGGTGCTGATCGGCCTGCTGCAACGCTATGCCGTGGACAACGCGCACTTTACCGAGCACCCGTTCCAGCGCGCCGCCGCCACCGGCAAACGCATCGCGGTGGTCGGGGCCGGCCCGGCGGGTTTGTCCTGCGCCCATCGCAGTGCGATGCACGGGCATGATGTGGTGATTTTCGAAGCGCGGGAGAAGGCTGGCGGGCTCAACGAATACGGGATCGCCAAGTACAAACTGGTCGACGACTACGCGCAGAAGGAACTGGATTTCCTCCTGCAGATCGGCGGCATCGAAATCCGCCACGGCCAGAAACTCGGTGAGAATCTGACCCTCAGCGAATTGCACCAACAGTTCGACGCGGTGTTCCTCGGCCTCGGCCTGAACGCCAGCAAGCAACTCGGCCTGGCCCACGAAGACGCGCCCGGCCTGCTCGCCGCCACCGACTACATCCGCGAACTGCGCCAGGCCGATGACCTGTCGCAACTGCCGCTGGCCGAACGTTGCATCGTCCTCGGCGCCGGCAACACCGCTATCGACATGGCCGTGCAAATGGCCCGCCTCGGTGCTCGCGACGTCAATCTGGTCTATCGCCGTGGCGCGGCAGACATGGGCGCCACCGGCCATGAACAAGACATCGCCAAGGCCAATCAGGTGCGGCTGCTGACCTGGGCGCAACCGGACGAAGTGCTGCTCGACGCTCAAGGCAAAGTGCGCGGCATGCGCTTCGCCCGTACCCATCTGGTGGACGGTCGCCTGCAAACCACTGGCCAAACGTTCGAGCTGGCCGCCGATGCGATCTTCAAAGCCATCGGCCAGGCCTTCGATGGCAGCGCCCTCGCCGACCCGCTGGCCCGCGAACTCAAGCGTCAGGGCGAACGGATTCAGGTCGATGAAAACCTGCGCACCAGCATCCCCGGCGTGTATGCCGGCGGTGACTGCACCAGCCTCGATCAGGACCTGACCGTGCAAGCGGTGCAACACGGCAAGCGCGCCGCCGAGGCGATCAATGCTCAACTGATGCTCAACGTGGAGGCTGCGTAAATGGCCGATCTCTCGATTGTCTTCGCCGGTATCAAAGCCCCCAATCCGTTCTGGCTGGCCTCCGCGCCGCCGACCGACAAGGCCTACAACGTGGTGCGCGCCTTCGAGGCCGGTTGGGGCGGCGTGGTCTGGAAAACCCTGGGTGAAGACCCGGCGGCGGTCAACGTGTCCTCGCGCTACTCGGCGCATTACGGCAACAACCGCGAAGTGCTGGGCATCAACAACATCGAACTCATCACCGACCGCTCGCTGGAAATCAACCTGCGGGAAATCACCCAGGTGAAGAAGGATTGGCCGGATCGCGCGCTGATCGTGTCGCTGATGGTGCCGTGCGTCGAGGAGTCGTGGAAACACATTCTGCCGTTGGTGGAAGCCACCGGCGCTGACGGCATCGAGCTGAATTTCGGCTGCCCCCACGGCATGCCCGAACGCGGAATGGGCGCGGCGGTCGGTCAGGTGCCGGAATACGTCGAGCAGGTCACGCGCTGGTGCAAGACCTATTGCTCGCTGCCGGTGATCGTCAAACTGACGCCGAACATCACCGACATCCGCGTCGCCGCCCGCGCCGCACACCGGGGCGGCGCCGATGCGGTGTCGCTGATCAACACCATCAACTCGATCACCAGCGTCGACCTCGAACACATGGTCGCCCTGCCCACCGTCGGCAGCAAAAGCACCCACGGCGGTTATTGCGGCTCGGCGGTCAAACCGATTGCACTGAACATGGTCGCGGAAATCGCTCGTGATCCGCAGACCCAAGGCCTGCCGATCTGCGGTATTGGCGGCATTGGCAGTTGGCGCGATGCGGCGGAGTTCATCGCCTTGGGCAGCGGCGCGGTGCAGGTCTGCACGGCGGCGATGCTGCATGGCTTCCGGATTGTCGATGAGATGAAGGATGGTTTGTCGCGGTGGATGGGCAGTCAGGGTTACGCCAGCATCGCCGAGTTTTCCGGGCGCGCGGTGGGCAATACGACCGATTGGAAGTACCTGGACATCAACTATCAGGTGATCGCAAAGATCGACCAGGAGGCATGCATCGGTTGCGGGCGTTGCCACATTGCCTGCGAGGACACTTCACACCAGGCGATCAGCAGCCTGAAACAGGCCGATGGCACGCATCAATATGAAGTGATCGATGACGAATGTGTGGGGTGCAATCTGTGTCAGATCACCTGCCCGGTGGCGGATTGCATCGAGATGGTGCCGATGGAAACGGGCAAGCCGTTTCTGGACTGGAATCATGATCCGAGGAATCCGTATCACGTTGCGGTCTAGATTGGCGCGTTGATCCGAAAGCCCCCTCACCCTAGCCCTCTCCCAAAGGGAGAGGGAACCGACCGGGGAATATTGATGAACTGCACCGACATGAACGATCTGCTTTGAATCCATAATCGACCCGGTCTTGCAGGTCGATGTAGCTCGCAAGACTCCTCCGTAGGCCCCCTCTCCCTCCGGGAGAGGGCTGGGGTGAGGGGCGGCTTTTGACTTTCAGGGCTCCAACCCAATCCCCCGCAAAATCACGCTAGTCACCGTCTGCACCGCCCGCTCGAACTGCATGTCCGACAGCGGCTGGTGCTCATTCAAAATATTCACCTGATGATCGAAGTCCGCATAGTGCTGCGTCGACGCCCAGATCATGTACAACAAACTCGACGGCTCCACCGGCAGAATCCGCTTGTCCTCCACCCACTGCCGGATCTTCGCCTCTTTCATCTTCGCCCAGTCGTACAGGCTCACATCCAGCGCCTCCCCCAAGGTCGGTGCGCCGTGGATGATTTCGTTGGCCCAGACTTTCGACCCGTAAGGCCGGCTGCGCGAGTGGTTCATCTTGGCGCGGATGTAGCTGCTGAGCACCACGCGCGGATCGTCGAACATCTCGAAGCACAGCGCGTCCTGCTTCCACACTTCCAGCAGGTCGAACAGCACCGCGCTGTACAGCTCGCTCTTGGTCGAAAAGTAATAATGCAGATTGGATCGCGGCAGCTGCACTTCAGCAGCAATGTCCGCCATGGCGGTGCCGCCGAAGCCTTTTTCGGCGAAGACTTTTTCCGCCGCCAGCAGGATCTTGTCGACGTTGGTGCGGCGGATTTCGATCTTGTGATTGCCCATGAGGGCTCCCTGAAGACAACGTTGTTGAAGACTAGCATCCGCTCTGGGCAAGGGGCGACAGCCGAGAACGATTCTTCACACACTTGGGCTTTTTTCTGGTTTAGGATCGCCCTCCTTCTCCCCGTCAGACACTGAAGGATCTGTCCATGACCATTCGAAAGCGCATCGCTGCGGATGATCCGCAGCTCGCCGAACTGTGGGAGCGCTCGGTCCGCGCCACTCACGACTTTCTCCCGGAAGACGACATCCATCGGCTGTTCCCGCTGGTGCGTGACACCTACCTGCCTGCGCTGGACGTGCAGGTCTTCGAAAACCCCGATCACTCTCCGGCAGGCTTCATCGCCACCGACGACGACACCGTGCAGATGCTGTTCATCGACCCGACTCAGCGTGGCCAGGGCATCGGCCGACGCTTGCTCGATCACGTCCGCCGCCCGCTGCTGAAGGTCGACGTCAACGAACAGAACCCGCAGGCCCACGGTTTCTACCGGCACTACGGATTCGAAGACATCGGCCGCTCGGCACTCGACGGCGAAGGCCGGCCCTTTCCGGTCATTCACATGCGCCTGAAAGCCCTGTGATCCACGTTCTATACTCAGCCCGCCATTTCACTGAAAGGAATCTTTCCATGTCGATGAAAAACCTGTTCACCGCTGGCGCGCTGCTGGCTTCGCTAGTCGTCACTTCCCAGGCGTTCGCCCACGCCCATCTGAAAAGCCAGACCCCGGCTGCCGACAGCACCGTCGCTGCACCGGCGGATCTACGCCTGGTGTTTTCCGAAGGCGTCGAAGCCAGCTTCACCAAAGTCACCGTGACCCACGATGGCAAGCCGGTGGCGGTCAAACCGCTGACCACCGAAGGTGACAAGAAAACCCTGATCGTCACCCCCGAAGCACCGCTGACCGCTGGCGAATACAAGGTCGAATGGCATGCGGTGTCGGTCGATACGCACAAAAGCGAAGGCGCTTATCAGTTCAAGGTTGGCCAGTAATTCATGAGTGAAGCGCTGGTGCTGTGCCGGTTTCTGCATTTCATCGTGGTGTTGATGCTGTTCGGGGCCTGGCTGTTCAGGCCGCTGCTGCTCAAGGATGAAGCGCCGCTTCTGGATGAGCAGCTGGCGCGACTGGCTCGCTGGCTGGCGGCGATTGCCCTGGCCAGCGGCGTCATCTGGGCGTTGTTGATTACTGCAAGCATGGCCGGTTCGGCGGCTGCCGCGCTTGATCCGGCCACCGTCGAGCTGGTTCTCGGTCATACGTTTTTCGGTCAGGTCTGGCGCTGGCATCTGTTGATCAATGCGCTGTTGCTGGCGTTGCTGTTTACGCCGTGGCGTTCGAACCGGCCCTTGCGGCTGGGCCTGAGCGCACTGCTGCTGATGACACTGGCGCCGGTCGGTCACGGCGCGATGCTCGATGGCTTCAGCGGGCAAATGCTGATCCTCAATCAGGTAATTCACCTGACTTGCGTCGGTGCCTGGCTTGGCGGGCTGCTGATGCTGGTGATGATCCTGCGCCAACCCGAGCAGGCCGTGCGCGAAGTCCTGCGGCGATTCAGCGGGCTCGGCTACGGGCTGGTCGCCGGCCTGCTGATTACCGGGCTGATCAATGTGCGCGTGCTCACCGGCCAATGGTGGCCGACGCCGCTGTTCTCGGGGTTCGCCCTGATCCTGTTGATCAAGGCGCTGCTGGTGTTCGGCATGCTTGCACTGGCGCTGTTCAATCGCCTGCGGATCAACGATTGCGAACAGCGGATCGACACCCTCAAACGCAGCGTCATGCTCGAATGGCTGCTGGGGATCGGCGCCGTGGCGGCGGTTTCCGTGCTCGGCACCCTGCCGCCAATGATCGCCGCTTGAGGTCAGTGTTTCTGGGTGTCGCCCGCCGCCGTATCAATGCTGACCACCACCGACATCCCCGGCCGCAGGCGCTCGCTCTCCTGCTGATCCGGATCGATGGTGATGCGCACCGGCACCCGCTGGGCGATTTTCACGAAATTGCCGGTGGCGTTGTCAGCCTGCAACAACGCGAATTCGGAACCGGTGCCCGGCGAGATGTGCTGCACGTGGCCGGTGAATTTGCGGTGGTTCAAACCATCGACGGTGAAGCTCGCTGGTTGCCCTACGCGCACATTGTCCATCTGGGTTTCCTTGAGGTTGGCGATCACCCATTTCTGGTTCGGCACCAGCGCCATCAACTGCGCCCCGGAGTTGACGTAGGCGCCGAGACGCACGCCGATCTGCCCAAGCTGACCGTCACGCGGAGCGATGATCCGGGTATTGGACAAGTCGATCCGCGCCAGCTGCACCGCCGCATCGGCGCTGGCCACCGCCGCTTCCAGAGAGCCGCGATTGACGATCACCGTTTGCAGATCCTGCCGGGCGATTTCCAGATTGGCCTTGGCCTGCGCCACCGCCGCAATGCTTTGCGCGTTGGCAGCCAGCGCCACATCCATCTCGCGTTTTGACACGGAGCCGTCGTTGACCAGCGCCTTGTTGCGTCGCAGATCCGCCTCGCTTTTGCGCAGCTGCGCTTCGCTGTCGGCCACTACTGCCTGCCGCAGCTTGATTGTCGCCTCGGCGCTGTTGCGCTGCTGCACCACGTTGGCCAGTGAGGCCTTCTGCACCGCCAGTTGTGCCAGCGATTGGTCGAGACGTTGCTGATAGATGCGGTCATCAAGACGCACCAGCAAATCCCCTTCCTTCACAAACTGGAAATCCTGCACCGGCACTTCAAACACATAACCACTGAGCTGCGGGCCGATGATCGTCACCTGACCGCGCACCAGGGCGTTTTCAGTGGTCTCGACCGCGCTGCTGAACGGCGGCAACTGCCAGGCATACAGCACGATCAGCACACCGACGATGGCAATCGCGGCAAAGCCCAGCGACGAGATGATCCGCACCCGCAACGAGCGCGGCTCGGTGTTCGGTGATGACGGCGGCGCCACGCCTTCAGGGGTGGCGGCGATGGCATTGGTGGTCGTGGTAGTCGGTTCGGTCATGAAGAAGTGGCACCGCTGGAAGGTACGGAAGGTGTCGGGGCGACGGCTCGGGTGGTGCTGATCAGCCACAGCGCACGGATGGAAATCCAGATCATGGTCAGGATCGCGATCACCGCGATCAGCATGAACACATCGTTATAGGCCAGTACGTTGGCTTCGCGGGTGGCGGCGTTGGCCAGGCTGCGAATGCCTTGCAAATTGCGCAGGCTCGGGTCGGCAATCAGCGAGCCGACCGCCGAACCGCCGCTCTGCACTCGCGCGGCGACGCGGGGATCAGACATCACCAGTTGCTCGACGATGTGGCTGGAATGAAACTTCTCGCGCACGATCTGGAAGGTCCCCAGCAACGCCGCGCCGATCAGGCCGCCAAGGTTGTTGCAGATCCCGAACAACACCGAAAAGCTCACGAGGTTGCGCGGGTTGGTCAGCACGTTGCGCGTGCCCAGCACCATGGTCGGGCCGAGAAAGAAGGTACTGCCGAACGCCAGCAGGAACTGGCTGAAATACAGGTTGCCGGGGCGGGTCAGGTTGTTCGATGAGCTGTCCATGATCGAGCCGGTGGCCATCAACGCCAGCGAAACAATCAGCGGCATCAGCAGGTGTTTCGGGTCGATGGTCAGCGCACTGGTCAGCAGCCCGGCGACGCTGCCGATCAGCATCACCACATACAGGCTATGAAGCTGCTGACTGCTCATGTTCAGGTTTTGCATGAAGCCGACGGCGCCGGTGGATTGCTCCGAGGTCACCATGCGAATCAGGATCACCGCCAGCGCCAGACGGATCATCACTCCGCTGCCGAGCCAGCGGGTCATCAGCATCGGGTTGCTGCGGTTATGTTCGATGGCCAGCCCCGCGAGAATCAGGGCAATCGACGCGGCCAGGGCGATGCCGATCCAGTCGGCTTCCAGCCACCAGTCGATCCGGCCGAGGGATAACACGGCGCACAACAAGGCCACGCCGCTGGCAAGGATCGCGAAGGTAAGGAAGTCGAGCGGTTCGAAGGTCTTGAACCGGTCACCCGGCGGCAACTTGAGCATCAATACGCAGCCCAGCGACAACAGCGCCATGCCCAATTCAAACAGGTACAGGCCGCGCCATTCGGCGATCTGCAGCAGGTCTTCGGAAAACAGTCGCGCCAGCGGCAAGGCCAGTTGCGAAGTGCCGAGCCCCAGTACCAACGCCTTCATCCGCCATTTGGCCGGGAACGCCTGCACCATGTAATACAGGCCCAGCGAACTCAACGCCGCGCCGACCATGCCGTGGGCCGCACGCACGGCGATCGCCGAATTCAGGTCATTGACGAACAGATGGCCAAAGGTCACCAGCGCATACAGCACCAGAAACACCTCGGTGAACGCGCGTAGGCCGAACTGCTGGCGAAACTTCACCAGCAGCAGGTTCATCGACACGTTGGTCATCACATACGCCGCCGGCAGCCAGGCCATCTCCGCCGTGGTCGCCCCGAGCGCGCCTTGCAGGTAAGGCAGGTTGGCGACCACCAGTGAATTGCCCAACCCGCCGGTCAACGCCACCAGCAACCCGACCAGCGCATAGGCCAGGCGCTTGGGGTTGGAGTGCAACGGTGTCGAAGGGGAACCGGGCAGACTGGGCTTCTCGTGCGGCTGCCAGTTGCGCGGGGCGTATTGGTTCATTGATCGGCCTTGTACGGTGATGGCTTGAGTGTGCCGCAAAACGGCAGCCAAACACATATCCCTGTGGAGGCTTGCTCACACGGGTTTGGGGTGGATTCGTAAATTTTGTTTAAAAGTCATCTCGCCCGCAGCGGATTTTTCCCGGGCCTGGCGAATGCCAACCTTGCAGCACTTCTCAACCTGCAAGGTGCCCGATATGACCACTCCCCGTTGGCAACGCTCCCCGCGTCTGCTGAAAAACCTGCTGGCCGCCGCACTGTTGCTGCCCGCCCTCGCCTTCGCCCAGGAACGCCCGTGGCCGGACGGCTCGCAACTGGTGATTTCGGTGTCGATGCAATTCGAAACCGGCGGCCAGCCCGAGGGCGCTGAAAGCCCGTTCTCCGGCACACCGCTGGCAAAAGGTTATCCGGACCTGCCGGCGCAGACCTGGTTCGATTACGGCTACAAGGAAGGCCTGTGGCGCATGCTCGATCTGTGGGATCGCACCGGCATCAAGGTCACCTCCCACGTGGTCGGCGAAGCGGCGCTCAAGCACCCGGAACTGGCCAAGGCGATTGCCGAGCGCGGCCATGAACTGGCGGCCCACGGCATGCGCTGGGCCGATTCGTACAACATGAATTACGCCCAGGAAAAACAGTTCATCGGTGACGGCGTCGCAGCGGTGGAGAAAATCACCGGTCAGCGCTCGGTCAGCTACAACGCCAACTGGCTGCGGCGCAGTCCCAATACGCTGAAGGTGCTGCAGGATCTGAATTTCACCTACCACATCGACGATGTCAGCCGCGATGAGCCGTTCGTGACCATGGTTCGCGGGCGTAAATTCGCCGTGGTGCCGTACACCCTGCGCAACAACGACATCGTGCTGATCGAAGGCAGACACTTCTCCGCCGAGCAGTTCTATCAGCAACTGGTGCTGGAATTCGATCGCCTCTACGCCGAAGGCGCGAGCAAGCGGCGGATGATGTCGGTGAGTCTGCACGACCGCATCGGCGGCACACCGGCAATGGTCGAGGCCATGGAGCGTTTTATCCGTTACGCGCAGTCGCATCCAAAGGTGACATTCATGCGCAAGGATCAAATTGCCCAGATCGTCCTGACCGAGAAAAACCCGCTGATCGACAACACCGAGGCGGCGTATAACCAGTGACAAAAAATCGCAGCCGAGGCTGCGATTTTTTTCTTTGCTTAACGACTCACGCCCGCAGCAGCATATAAGCCGCAACCACCAGGCACACACTGGCGAATCCCACCTGCAACGTCCTCGCCGGCACTCGCGCGCAGAGTTTGCGGCCGATAATCATGCCGACGATGCTGGCGACGATGAACGATCCGCCCAGATGATCGATGCGCACCCCGGCATGAAACGCGCCGATCACGCCGATGGCGGAAATCAGGCTGATGACCATCAAGGACGTGGCAACGATGCCGCGCATCTGCACGTCGGTCAGTTGCTTGAACGCCGGCACGATCAGAAACCCGCCACCTACCCCCAGCAACCCGGACACCACGCCGGTGACCGCGCCGAGCGCCGCGAGGGTCGCGGTGCATTTGGCGGTCCAGTCGAAACGGCCGGTCTGCTCATTGAGCATGCAGTTTTTCTGGCCCCAACTGGCGTGACCATGGTCGCTCGGGCCCTCTTGCTGGCGTTCGCGACGCAACATGCGCCACGCCACCATCACCATCAGCAGGCTGAACAGGATCATCAGGATCTTTTCCGGCAATTGATGAGCGAAGTAGATGCCCACCGGCGAAAACACCGCGCCGAGCGCTGCGATCAACAGCGCCGCGCGATAACGCACCAGACCATGGCGCAGACCGTCGATCGCACCGACCGCCGCAGCGCTGCCGACCGCAAACAACGCCACCGGCGCCGCCTGCGTCATCGTCCAGCCCAGCCCGAGCACCAGCGCCGGTACGGCGAGAATTCCGCCGCCGGCCCCGGTCAGACCGAGGATCAATCCCATCACCACGCCAAACAGACTTGCCAGCAACATAGAGTGTTCTCAGTCGACCCTGGACAGACTTGTCAGCCATTCGCGGCCCTTGAGCATGCCGTTCCAGTAGAACCACGGCAGCAGCGTCGCCTTCAGCCACCACGCGGAGCGGCGCGGCACGGTCGGGTCGAGGGGAAAGGTCGGCAGCAACTTACCGCCGTAGCCGAACTCGGCGAGGATCACCTTGCCCTTCTCCACCGTCAGCGGGCAGGAACCGTAGCCGTCGTACTTCAGCGGCAGCGCCAGTTCCTTGCGCAACGCCAGAAGGTTTTGCGCCACCACCACGACCTGTTTGCGCACTGCTGCGGCGGTTTTGGCATTGGTGGTGCCGCAGATATCACCCAGGGCAAACACTTCGGGATAACGCGGATGTTGCAGCGTGTGCGGATCGACCTCGCACCATCCGGCGGCGTCGGCCAGCGGACTTTGTGCGATGAAATCCGGTGAAACCTGCGGCGGGACGACGTGCAGCAGATCGAAGGTCTTGGCCTGACGGATGACGTTGCCGTCCGCATCCTTGACGTCGAACCAGGCGGTTTTCGCCGGGCCATCGACCTTCACCAGGTTCGAATTGAACGCCAGCCGCGCGTTGTATTTCTCGATGTACTTCATCAGCGGCGGCACGAAGGTCGGGACGCCGAACAGCGCGGCACCGGCCAGATTGAACTCAACGTCGACCTTGCTCAGCACGTTGCGCTTGAGCCAGTGATCGCAAGACAGGTACAGCGCCTTTTGCGGCGCGCCGGCGCACTTGATCGGGATCGGCGGCTGGGTGAACAGGGCTTTGCCGCCGCGCAGTTTCTGCACCTGATCCCAGGTGTATTGCGCGTGCTGATAGCTGTAGTTGGACGTGACGCCGTGCTGACCGAGGCTTTCCTGCAGGCCTTCGATCTTCTCCCACGCCAGGCGCAGGCCGGGGCAGACGATCAGGTTCTGATAGGTGACCGTGCGTTGATCGTTGAGGGTGAGACGGCGCTGGTCGGGATCGATACCGGTCACGGCTGCCTGAATCCAGGTGGCCTGACGCGGCATCACCTTGTTCATCGGTCGGGCGGTGTCTTTGGCATCAAAGGCGCCACCGCCGACCAGCGTCCACGCCGGCTGGTAGTAATGCAGGGTGCTCGGCTCGATCACCGTGATTTTCAGGCCGGGATCGCGCTTGAGCAGGCTCGCGACAAAGCCGATGCCGGCAGTGCCACCGCCGATGACCACGATGTCCGCACTGATGGATGGGCCCCAGTGTTGATCGTTCATTGTTTATTCCTTATAGCTGCACGCAAGGATAGCCGGGTCTATTGCGCCCAGCTTTTGAGCACGGCTCCGCAGTAGAGTCCGGAAAGGGTTTTCATCACCTGGATCACTTCGTGACTGGCGAGACCGTAAAAAATGTACTTGCCTTCACGACGGGTCGCGACCAGCCCTTCATCGCGCAGGATGCCCAGTTGCTGGGACAGGGTCGGCTGACGCACGCCGGTCATTTTCTCCAGCTCGCCGACGTTGCGTTCGCCCTGGGTCAACTGGCACAGGATCAACAATCGATCTTCGTTGGCCAATGCCTTGAGCAGCGAACAGGCCTTGGAGGCCGAGGCGCGCAGTTGGGCGACTTCACATTCGGTCAGACTGGATTGCATTTGCAGGATGCCTTCAACGTCACTTAAGCTGCGGACATTATGTGTTTACATAAAGTGTTGCAACCTGACTTTTCACCTTCCTGCACAGGACCGCGTCCATGCCCGCGCTGATTGAAGCTTTCCTCGACCCCGCCTCTTCGACCTACAGCTACGTGGTCTACGAGGCCGACGGCGGACAGTGCGCGATCGTCGATCCGGTGCTTGATTACGACGGTGCCGCCGGCCGCACCTGCACGGCTCAGGCGGACAAGATCATCGCCTTCGTGCGGGCTCATAACCTGCAAGTGCAGTGGCTGCTGGAAACCCACGCGCACGCCGATCACTTGTCCGCCGCGCCGTACCTGCGCCGGGAACTGGGCGGGAAAATCGCGATTGGCGAGTCGATCAGCAAAGTGCAGAACGTGTTCAAGGCGCTGTTCAACCTGGAACCGGAATTTCGCGTCGATGGCTCGCAGTTCGATCATCTATTCGCGCCGAACGAGTCGTTCCGAATCGGCAATCTCAAGGCCACCGCCCTGCACGTCCCCGGTCACACCCCGGCGGACATGGCCTATTTGATCGACGGCGAACAGATTCTGGTCGGCGACACGCTGTTCATGCCCGACGTCGGCACCGCCCGCTGCGACTTCCCCGGCGGCAACGCGCATCAACTGTTCAACTCGATTCACAAATTGCTGGCCTTCCCTGCCAGCGTGAAGCTCTACGTCTGCCACGACTACCCGCCGCAAGGTCGCGACTCGCAGTGCCAGACCACCGTTGGCGAACAACGTAAAAGCAATATCCATGTGCATGACGGCGTCGATGAAGCCGCGTTTGTCGAGATGCGCATCAAGCGCGATGCAGGGCTGGGCATGCCGACGCTGTTGCTGCCGGCGATTCAGGTCAACGTGCGGGCGGGAAATTTACCGCCCGCGGAAGGCAATGGCGTTGTCTACCTGAAGATTCCGATCAACGCGGTGTAAGAAAAATCATTGAGGGGACCGGAAACAAGGGTATTCGTACCTGTCACGTCGGATCCCGTGAACTGGGCGTAATCTCGGCCGACAGGCAGACTTCATGGGGTAATCAACCCATGGAGATTTGGCAATATGGATATTCGCCGCAACCACCGGGATCTGTCCCGGGAGGAAAAGGCCGCCTTCATCAACGCGGTCCTGAGGCTGAAAAACAACGTGAACAGCGTACTGCGTCCCGGCCAGCAAAGCCGTTACGACGATTTTGTACAGATCCACAAGAATTCAATGGGACGAGGTAATCCTCTTGTTCCCAATCCGCATCGCAGCCCCCTGTTCTATCCGTGGCACCGTGTGCTGATCCGCCAGTTCGAGTTGGCGCTGCAGGCCGCTGCTGATGACCCTCGCATCACCCTGCCCTACTGGAACTGGCAACTCGGCGGCGCCGACAATCCGTTCACTTCGGACTTCATGGGCGGCAACGGTGACAATACCCAAAACATGCTGGTAACAACCGGGCCCTTTTCCAGTACACAATCGTCATTCATTGTCTCCGTATGGGACGAGGGGTTCGGTAACGCCGGGGTGCGCCGCAATCTCGGTGCTGCGGGTGCCTTGCCGTCACCAGAAACCGTCGTTTCGGCCCTGAACAGAACGTCGTACTGGATGGAGCCGGGCGGTTGGGAAAACGTCTCCGAGCGCGAACTGCACAATCAGGTACATGCCTGGATCGGGGGCAACATGATGGAAGCATCGTCCCCCAACGACCCGATATTCTTTCTGCATCATTGCTATCTGGATCTGCTCTGGGAGCGGTGGAAGAAGCTGCATCCGAACGTCCCCTCCTTCACGCAGGACGACCTGAGTCACTCGACACTGGTCTTTCACCCGGAAAACGAACCCGCTCCCTGGCCTCAGAGCTTTACCGTTCAGCAGACCCTCGTTACCGAAGACCTGGAATATCGCTATGAATACCTATGAACTGCATCGCACTCAGTTACCCAGCGTCAAGCCATTCGCCGGCAACGGCAACGCCGTCTTGTAGCGCACCTGCTTGAGCGCAAAGCTTGACCGGATGTTCGCCACGCCGGGGACTTTGGTCAGAAAATCCATCATGAAGCGTTCGAGCGCCTGAATGGTCGGCACCAACACCCGGATCAGATAGTCCGGGTCGCCGGCCATCAAGTAGCACTCCATGACTTCCGGCCGATCGGAAATCGCCTCCTCGAAATGCTGCAGAGCTTCTTCCACCTGTTTCTCCAGGCTGACGTGAATGAACACGTTCACGTGCAGCCCCAGCAGGTCGGCATCCAGCAGGGTCACCTGCTCGCGGATCAGCCCCAGCTCCTCCATCGCCTTGACCCGGTTGAAGCACGGCGTCGGCGACAGATTGACCGAACGGGCAAGGTCAGCGTTGGTGATGCGCGCGTTCTCCTGAAGGCTGTTGAGAATGCCGATGTCGGTACGGTCCAGTTTGCGCATGAGACAAAACCACCTGTTTTTTATGTTTATGCAGAATTTCTATCTGCAAATGATCTCCAGCGCAACGAAACAGAGAGAAATATTCTTCTTGCCCGGGCCTATGATTGTTGTAGGACAAGATTTCTTTTATCGAAGAATGACTGCCAGCTCACTACAAGAAATTCACAAGATCGAGCGTAGAAGCCATGACCCAAGCGTATGAACCGCTGCGTCTGCACGTCCCTGAACCCTCGGGCCGCCCAGGCTGCAAAACCGATTTCTCCTACCTGCATCTGACCGATGCCGGTACGGTGCGCAAACCTTCCATCGACGTAGAACCCGCCGACACCGCCGACCTGGCCCGTGGCCTGATCCGCGTGCTCGACGACCAGGGCAACGCCCTCGGCCCATGGGCCGAAAACGTGCCGGTCGAGATCCTGCGCAAAGGCATGCGTGCCATGCTCAAGACCCGGATCTACGACAACCGCATGGTGGTCGCCCAGCGTCAGAAAAAAATGTCGTTCTACATGCAGAGCCTTGGCGAAGAAGCCATCGGCAGCGCCCAGGCCCTGGCCTTGAACATCGACGACATGTGCTTCCCGACCTACCGCCAGCAAAGCATCCTGATGGCCCGCGACGTACCGCTGGTCGACCTGATCTGCCAACTGCTGTCCAACGAGCGCGATCCGCTCAAGGGCCGTCAGTTGCCGATCATGTACTCGGTCAAGGACGCGGGTTTCTTCACCATTTCCGGCAACCTCGCTACTCAATTCATCCAGGGCGTGGGCTGGGGCATGGCCTCGGCGATCAAGGGCGACACCAAAATCGCCTCGGCCTGGATCGGCGACGGTGCCACCGCCGAATCGGACTTCCACACCGCCCTCACCTTCGCTCACGTTTACCGTGCGCCGGTGATCCTCAACGTGGTCAACAACCAGTGGGCGATCTCGACCTTCCAGGCCATCGCCGGTGGTGAAGCCACCACCTTCGCCGGACGCGGCGTCGGTTGCGGCATCGCCTCGCTGCGGGTCGATGGCAACGATTTCTACGCGGTCTACGCCGCGTCCGCCTGGGCTGCAGAACGCGCCCGCCGCAACCTCGGCCCGACCATGATCGAATGGGTCACCTACCGCGCCGGCCCGCACTCGACCTCCGACGATCCGTCCAAATACCGTCCTGCCGACGACTGGAGCCACTTCCCGCTGGGCGACCCGATTGCCCGCCTGAAACAGCACCTGATCAAGGTCGGCCACTGGTCGGAAGAAGAGCACGCCGCCGTCAGCGCCGAGCTCGAAGCCGAAGTGATCGCCGCACAGAAACAGGCCGAACAGTACGGCACTCTCGCCGGCGGCCAGATTCCAAGCGCCGCGACCATGTTCGAAGACGTCTACAAAGAGATGCCGGAGCACTTGAAGCGCCAGCGTCAGCAGTTGGGGATCTGACATGAACGATCACAACAACAATATTCAGTTGGAAACCGCCATGACCACGACCACCATGACCATGATCCAGGCCCTGCGCTCGGCCATGGATGTGATGCTTGAGCGTGACGACAACGTTGTGGTGTTCGGCCAGGACGTCGGTTACTTCGGCGGCGTGTTCCGTTGCACCGAAGGCCTGCAGACCAAGTACGGCACCTCGCGGGTGTTCGACGCACCGATCTCCGAAAGCGGCATCGTCGGCGTCGCCGTGGGCATGGGCGCTTATGGCTTGCGCCCGGTCGCCGAGATTCAGTTCGCCGACTATGTGTATCCAGCCTCTGACCAGATCATTTCCGAAGCCGCCCGTCTGCGTTATCGCTCGGCCGGCGAGTTCACCGCTCCGATGACCCTGCGCATGCCTTGCGGCGGTGGCATCTACGGCGGCCAGACCCACAGTCAGAGCATCGAGGCGATGTTCACTCAGGTCTGCGGCCTGCGCACCGTCATGCCTTCCAACCCGTATGACGCCAAAGGCCTGCTGATCGCCTCCATCGAAAACGATGACCCGGTGATCTTCCTCGAGCCTAAACGCCTGTACAACGGCCCGTTCGACGGCCACCACGACCGCCCGGTAACCCCGTGGTCGAAACACCCGGCCGCGCAAGTACCGGACGGTTACTACACCGTGCCGCTGGACGTTGCCGCCATCACCCGTCCGGGCAAGGACGTGACCGTGCTGACCTACGGCACCACCGTTTACGTATCGCAAGTTGCGGCTGAAGAAAGCGGTGTTGACGCTGAAGTCATCGACCTGCGCAGCCTGTGGCCGCTGGACCTGGAAACCATCGTCAAATCCGTGAAGAAAACCGGCCGTTGCGTCGTGGTTCACGAAGCCACCCGCACCTGCGGCTTCGGCGCCGAACTGGTGTCGCTGGTGCAAGAGCATTGCTTCCACCACCTGGAAGCGCCGATCGAACGCGTCACCGGTTGGGACACCCCCTACCCGCACGCGCAGGAGTGGGCGTATTTCCCTGGGCCGTCCCGAGTGGGCGCGGCGCTGAAACGGGTCATGGAGGTCTGAATGGGCACGCACGTTATCAAGATGCCGGACATCGGCGAAGGCATCGCAGAAGTAGAACTGTCGCAGTGGCACGTAAAAGTTGGTGATCTGGTCGTTGAAGATCAGGTGCTGGCGGATGTGATGACCGACAAGGCGATGGTCGATATTCCCTCGCCAGTACACGGTAAGGTGATTGCACTCGGCGGTCAGCCGGGTGAAGTGATGGCGGTCGGCAGTATCCTGATCAGCATTGAGGTTGAAGGCGCCGGCAATCTGAAGGAGTCGGACAAACCGGCGCCTGTTGCGGCGAAAGAAATACCCGTCGCAGCCAAAGTTGAAGCTGTCGTTGAAAGCAAACCTGCTGTTGCCGCAGTGCGTCCGGCGGCTGCCGTTTGCCAGGGCCCGCTGGTTGCCCGCGAAGCCGATGAGCGTCCGCTGGCTTCGCCGGCCGTGCGCAAACATGCGCTGGACCTGGGCATTCAATTGCGTCTGGTGCGCGGCTCCGGCCCGGCCGGTCGCGTATTGCACGAAGACCTCGACGCCTATCTGGCGCAAGGTCAGTCGAACGCTTCGGCGCCGGTCGCCGCCGCGTACGCCCAGCGTAACGATGAAGAACAGATTCAGGTTATCGGCATGCGCCGCAAGATTGCCCAGCGCATGCAGGACGCCACTCAGCGTGCCGCGCACTTCAGTTATGTCGAGGAAATCGACGTCACCGCGATTGAAGAACTGCGTGCCCACCTGAACGAAAAACACGGCGCCAGCCGTGGCAAGCTGACCTTGCTGCCGTTCCTCGTGCGCGCACTGGTCGTCGCCCTGCGCGACTTCCCGCAGATGAATGCCCGTTACGACGACGAAGCCCAGGTCATCACCCGCCTCGGCGCGGTGCATGTCGGCGTCGCTACGCAAAGCGATGTCGGCCTGATGGTGCCGGTGGTGCGTCACGCCGAGGCGCGCAGCCTGTGGGACAGCGCGGCGGAAATCTCCCGTCTGGCCAACGCCGCCCGCAATGGCAAGGCCAGCCGCGATGAACTGTCCGGCTCGACCATCACCCTGACCAGCCTCGGCGCCCTCGGCGGCATCGTCAGCACCCCGGTGCTGAACCTGCCGGAAGTGGCGATCGTCGGCGTCAACAAAATCGTCGAACGCCCGATGGTCGTCAAAGGCCAGGTGGTGATCCGCAAGATGATGAACCTCTCCAGCTCCTTCGATCACCGCGTGGTCGACGGCATGGACGCGGCGCTCTTCATCCAGGCCATTCGTGGCCTGCTCGAACAACCCGCGACCCTGTTTGTGGAGTGATGGCATGCAAACTCTGAACACCACGCTGCTGATCATCGGCGGCGGCCCCGGCGGTTACGTGACGGCCATTCGCGCCGGGCAACTGGGCATTTCGACCATTCTGGTCGAGGGCGAATCGCTGGGCGGCACCTGCCTGAACATCGGCTGCATTCCGTCGAAAGCGCTGATTCACGTAGCCGAGCAGTTTCACCAGACTCAACACCACAACCAGCATTCGGCACTGGGCATCAGCGTTTCGGCGCCGACCCTCGACATCACTAAAAGCGTTGAGTGGAAGGACGGCATCGTTGATCGCCTGACCACCGGCGTCGCCGCATTGCTGAAGAAGCACAAGGTTCAGGTCATCAATGGCTGGGCCAAGGTCATCGACGGCAAGACCGTAGAAGTCGGCGACACCCGCATCCAGTGCGAACACCTGGTGCTGGCCACCGGTTCGAAAAGCGTCAACCTGCCGATCCTGCCGATTGGCGGGCCGATCATTTCGTCGACCGAAGCGCTGGCGCCGAAATCGGTTCCGAAACGTCTGATCGTGGTCGGCGGTGGTTACATCGGTCTGGAACTGGGCATTGCCTATCGCAAGCTCGGCGCCGAGGTCAGCGTGGTCGAGGCGCAGGATCGAATCCTGCCGGCCTACGACGCCGAACTGACCCAACCGGTGCACGATGCACTGAAGCAACTGGGCGTTAAGCTGTACCTGAAACACAGCGTATTGGGCTTCGACGGTACGTTGCAGGTGCGCGATCCGAACGGCGACACCCTGAACCTGGAAACCGATCAGGTGCTGGTGGCCGTTGGTCGCAAACCCAATACCCAGGGCTGGAACCTCGAAGCGCTGAACCTGGACATGAACGGCTCGGCGATCAAGATCGACAGCCGCTGCCAGACCAGCATGCGCAATGTCTACGCCATCGGCGATTTAAGCGGCGAGCCGATGCTGGCCCACCGCGCCATGGCTCAGGGCGAGATGGTTGCCGAGCTGATCAGCGGCAAAACACGCGAATTCAACCCGACCGCCATTGCTGCGGTGTGCTTCACCGACCCGGAGCTGGTGGTCGTCGGCAAGACGCCGGATGAAGCCAAGGCGGCGGGACTTGACTGCATCGTGTCGAACTTCCCGTTCGCGGCCAATGGCCGGGCGATGACGCTGGAATCGAAAACCGGTTTCGTGCGGGTGGTCGCTCGTCGGGACAATCATGTGATTGTCGGCTGGCAGGCGGTGGGTGTCGGGGTGTCTGAGCTGTCGACTGCGTTCGCGCAAAGCCTGGAAATGGGTGCGCGACTGGAAGACATCGGCGGCACCATCCACGCGCACCCGACCCTGGGTGAAGCGGTGCAGGAAGCGGCGTTGCGTGCGCTTGGGCACGCGTTGCACGTGTAACTCTCGGTCGCAGATCATTCCCACGCTCCGCGTGGAAACGATCAAAAACCCGACGCGGGGGAGTTTTTTCATAAGCAGGCTAATAAATCTGCTGCTCCCCCCATCGCCCGGGCTGCGAAACCGCTCAAGAATGAAGTATTGTTGTGCCCATCCAAAAAAACGTCAGAAGCCTTGAACCGCTTCGGCGGTTGTTCAGTGATAGAGGGTGTCATGGGTAACGAAAGCATCAACTGGGACAAGCTGGGTTTTGACTACATCAAGACCGACAAACGCTATCTGTCGTACTTTCGCAATGGCGAGTGGGACAAAGGCACCCTGACCGAAGACAACGTGCTGCACATCAGCGAAGGCTCCACTGCCCTTCACTATGGCCAGCAATGCTTCGAGGGCCTGAAGGCCTATCGTTGCAAGGACGGCTCGATCAACCTGTTCCGTCCGGACCAGAACGCCGCGCGCATGCAGCGCAGCTGCGCCCGGCTGCTGATGCCGCATGTGTCCACCGAGCAGTTCATCGAAGCGTGCAAGGAAGTGGTTCGCGCCAACGAGCGCTTCATCCCGCCTTACGGCACCGGCGGCGCGCTGTACCTGCGCCCGTTCGTGATCGGCGTGGGTGACAACATCGGCGTGCGTACCGCACCTGAGTTCATCTTCTCGGTGTTCGCGATCCCGGTCGGCGCCTACTTCAAGGGCGGCCTGACCCCGCACAACTTCCAGATCTCCACCTTCGACCGCGCCGCGCCACAAGGCACCGGTGCCGCCAAGGTCGGTGGCAACTACGCCGCCAGCCTGATGCCGGGCTCCCAGGCCAAGAAGGCGCACTTCGCTGACGCCATCTACCTGGATCCGCTGACCCACAAGAAGATCGAGGAAGTCGGTTCGGCCAACTTCTTCGGGATCACCCACGACAACAAGTTCATCACCCCGAACTCGCCATCGGTACTGCCGGGCATCACCCGTCTGTCGCTGATCGAACTGGCCAAGTCCCGTCTGGGCCTGGAAGTGGTCGAAGGCGACGTGTTCATCGACAAGCTGTCGGACTTCAAAGAAGCCGGTGCTTGCGGTACTGCTGCAGTGATCACCCCGATCGGCGGCATCAGCTACAACGACCACCTGCACGTGTTCCACAGCGAAACCGAAGTCGGCCCTGTGACCCAGAAGCTCTACAAAGAGCTGACCGGTGTGCAGACCGGCGACGTTGAAGCGCCAGCAGGCTGGATCGTCAAGGTTTGATCTGACGGCCAGATGTACAAAAGCCCCCATCGAGTGATCGATGGGGGCTTTTTCATTCGCCTCGCTCGTTGGCCTTCATGGCAATTCGCTTGCCCGCGCGACCGGCAATCCCGCTCGCCTGTCCGTTCTGCTGCTTGCCCATTCGCGCCTGGGTTATCAATCCGGGAATCAGCTCCCCCTCCGGCAGGTTCTTCCAGAACCGCGTCGGCAAATGCCCCTGCATGACTTTCTCGTTCAGCCGCGCCGGGTTGAAGATGTGGCTGTAGTACGTCAACCATAAGTCACCGTGGGGATCGTCGACGCTCTGCGCCAGTTGCTGCCATTCCACCGGGCACTGCCGTTGATGGATCAGTTGTTCGCCATCGTAATAAACCCCGTCGCGGGGTGTGGCGATCAGCCAACGATGCCGGCCCATGCGCCCGATGAAGTGTTCGCTGGCGCTGTGCAGAATGTCGTGGGCCGGTTCGTGCCACGCGACGTATTGCGGGCCCGGCAGCTCCGCCGGGCGCTCGATGAAACGCACGAACGCATGCAGGTGATGGGCTTCGCGCTGCACCTGCTTGATCCGCCGCTGCAACTCGCTGCCCAGTTTGTCGCCGGCCATCATTGCGGTGCGATCGCCGTGGCTGACTCGCCACAGCACTTCATACAGCAGGCTCCAGCGCTGATCGCCACGGTAGCGTGACGCTTGTTCCAGGGTGTCGAGCAACGCACGCGGGATCCGCGCCTGAAATGGCCCCTGTCCTTCCGGCACCGCCACGTCACTGGCAAACAGATCACTCACCCCTTCCGCCGCCCAGCTCACCAGACTCGGATCGATTTCATGGCTGAGCAGCCAGCGCGCCTGCTGACGCCAGCTGTCGAACAGGTCGTCACAATCGAGGTTGATCATCCCCACAGCCCCATCTGCTGCGGCATTGGTCGGTCGCGTAGTTGCTGATAGAGCATCTGGCTGGTGACCTCGGCCTGCTGCGGGTGGTAATCGCTGGTGATGATGAACGGCTTGGCCTTGGCCAGCACACAACGCATGCGCGCCACGTCCTCGTAGCGAATGCGCCGCTGCCGACGCAGTTCTACCAATCGCTCAGTGGTACGCAGGCCAATGCCGGGAATACGTGAGATCAGCGCCGGTTCGGCGCGGTTAAGATCAAGCGGAAACACATCGCGATTCTGCAGTGCCCAGGCCAGTTTCGGGTCGATGTCCAGCGCCAGATTGCCCGGCCCCTGAAGCAATTCACCAGCGGTATAGCCATAACCGCGCAACAGAAAATCCGCCTGATACAAGCGGTGCTCGCGCATCAGCGGTGGCGCGGCCAACGGTACGCTTTTCGGGCTGTCGGGAATCGGGCTGAATGCCGAGTAATAGACCCGGCGCAGACGGAAGTTGCCGTACAACGCTTGGGCACTGTGCAGAATGGTGCTGTCGTCGGTGTCATCGGCACCGACGATCATCTGCGTGCTCTGCCCGGCCGGGGCGAACTTTGGTGCGCGGGGTTCGTTGAGCACGGTCTGCACACCGGTGTAGATGGTGTTCATCGCCTGCTTGATCGAACCGATATGCTTCTCCGGCGCCAGCGTCTGCAAACTGGCATCGGTGGGCAATTCGATGTTGACGCTCAAGCGGTCGGCGTAACGCCCGGCCTCTTCGATCAGCGCAGGATCCGCATCGGGAATAGTCTTGAGATGAATGTAGCCACGGAATTCATGCTCTTCGCGTAACAGCTTCGCGACGCGCACCAGTTGCTCCATGGTGTAGTCCGCCGAACGGATGATCCCCGAACTGAGAAACAACCCGCTGACGCAATTGCGCCGGTAGAAATCCAGCGTCAGCGTCACCACTTCCTCTGGGGTAAAACGCGCACGCGGCACATCGCTGGAGCGGCGGTTGACGCAATATTGGCAGTCGTAGAGGCAGAAATTGGTCAGCAGAATCTTGAGCAGCGACACGCAACGCCCGTCCGGCGTGTAGCTGTGGCAGATGCCCATGCCATCGGTCGAACCCAGCCCGCTTTTGCCCTCGGAGCTGCGCTTGGGCGCGCCGCTGCTGGCGCAGGAGGCGTCGTACTTGGCGGCGTCGGCGAGGATGCTGAGCTTGTCGATGATTTGCATGGCACGGACTCGATACTGTTCGCATATACAGTATAGACAGCGATTGGCTCACACAAGGCGCAATGCCGCTCTTCGTCGGAATGTCGCACCGCAGGAGTCAGGTCAATTTGACTCAAAAGAAGTCAGATTGACTAGATTCCACAAGCGTCATAATGACTATCAACCCTGCGTAGCCCTTGATATTAAAGGCTGTCCGGCATGGCCCGAAAATTGACTGACTCCCCGTAGCCATTTGGCTGAAGACCAAAAACGGGAGTCGAACATGGATCATGTTTTTCAGGGCAAGCTTGCCGTCATCACCGGTGCCAGTTCGGGCATAGGCCTGGCTGCTACCGAACGTCTGCTGGATCAAGGCGCACGCGTATTGGCCATGTCGCGAAAACTCGGCGCACTGGCCGAACTGTTTAAGCGGTATCCGCAGCAACTGGTCTGGCAACCCGGCGATGTCACTCAACCCTCCGACCTTGCCGCTTTGGCCGATCAAGCTGCGCACCTCGGCCCGGTAAGTTTCGTGGTGCCCAACGCCGGCATTGCGGAACTGGCCGACGGGCTCGACAGTTCGGCGTTCGATCGCCAATGGGCAGTGAACGGCGCCGGCGCCCTGAACACCTTGGCCGCCCTCCGCCCGAACCTTGCAGACAAAGCGTCAGTGGTGTTCATCGGTACTTTTCTGGCCCAAATCAGTTTCGCGGGACTGGCCGCCTACATCGCATCAAAAGCGGCATTGATCGCCCATGCCCGAACCCTCGCGGTCGAGCTGGCCCCTCATGGCGTGCGCATCAATTGCGTCTCCCCCGGCCCGACCGCAACGCCGATCTGGTCAACGCTGGGCCTGAGTGACGAAGCGCTCGGGGACGTCGCCCAAGGCGTCAACAAACGACTACTAGGCGGACAATTCCTCGAACCTGCGGCAGTGGCCGACGTCATTCTTTTCCAGCTGGGCAATGGCGCACGCGGCGTCATCGGTCAGGACTGGGTGGTCGATAGCGGATACACCCTGAGCTAACGCGCATGCACCGATCCGGGCGTGGAATCAGCCAACTGGCGACCTGACGAATCCCGTCCGGACTCGGGCAAATCCAGACCCCAGCGCGATGACAATTCTCGGCGCCCTTGCACCGTCAACGTCAGCGCCCGACTGTCCAGATCCTGCGTTACCCATTTGCGCTTCAACGCGGTCTGTAAAAAAGCGGCCCCGAGCGAACCGCCCAAGTGCGGCCGACGCATGCTCCAGTCCAGGCACGGGCAGGCAAAGCGGCGGCGCATCGTCGACAGATCCTTGACCTCAATGCCCAGCCCCTCAAAAAACGCCTCGCCGCTGTCACTGAGGCGATAAACCTGCTCGTCGGTTTCCACCAGCCAACCGCTCTCCAGCAGGCGGTCATGCAGCAACACCGCGAGCGTCCCGGCCATATGGTCGTAGCAGGTGCGGGCGAATTGCAGGCGATCCGGCGTGTGCGGCTTGAAGGTCGGCGCGGGGTTCTGGCCGATCACCATCAGCGCTTCCAGCGCCTGGGCCACGCGTTTGTCGGCGAGGCTGTAATAACGGTGGCGACCCTGCACATGCAGGCGCACCAGCGCCAAATCCTTGAGCTTGGCCAGGTGCGCGCTGGCGGTCGAGGCGCTGACGTCGGCGAGGGTCGCCAGCTCCGTGGCGGTGCGGGCGTGGCCGTCCATCAGCGAGCACAGCATTTTGGTTCGCGCCGGTTCCGCGATGGCGGCGGCCACTTGCGAGACGCCGATGTCTTGATGTTCTGCGTGCATATTTCGCTCCCGGACGAATCATCGCCCTCAAGGACTGGAGATAGTAGCAACACTTTCCCCACCGACAAGGTTGCGATCCATGGACCCGATCATCGCTGCGACTCACGCCGATCCCTACCCCTACTACGCCGAACTGCGCGCGGCGGGTGGGCTGACCTTTCACCAAGAACTGAAACTGTGGGTTGCCAGTAGCGCCCGCGCGGTCTGCGCGGTGCTGGCGCATCCGGATTGCCGGGTGCGTCCGGTGCAGGAGCCGGTGCCCAAAGCTATCGTCGCTGGAATGGCGGGCAAGGTGTTTGGCCAATTGATGCGCATGAACGATGGCGAAGCTCAGCGCTGCCCGCGTTCGGCCATCGAGCCGCCGTTGGGGCTGTTTGATCGGGAAGAAGTCGGCGCTTTGGTGTCCGCGCGGCTGATAACGAACGACGCCGACGGCCTCTATAAAGCCATGTTTCGCGGCCCGGTGTGCGTGGTCGCCTCGCTGCTCGGGTTCACCCCGGCACAGGCGCGGGTCATCAGTGAACTGACGGCGGATTTCGCAGCATGCCTGTCGCCGCTGAGCAATGAACTGCAACTGGCGGCAGCCCATCGGGCGGCGGAGCAATTGCGCGGATACTTCATTGAATTGCTGGCGGATCCGAACCCGTTTCTCGCCGACATCCGCCAGCGTTTTGTCGGCGATGAGGACGTGCTGCTCGCCAACCTGATCGGCCTCTGTTCGCAGACATTCGAGGCTACCGCGGGCCTGATCGGCAATGCTCTGGTGGCGTTGCAGCGTCAGCCTGAATTACGCAACGCGTCAGTGGATTCGTTGTTGGCTGAAGTCCATCGCTTTGATCCATCGGTACAGAACACCCGCCGATTTGTGGCAAACAGCTGCGAAATCGATGGCGTGCGGCTCGAAGCAGGCAACGTGATTCTGGTTTTGCTCGCATCGGCCAATCGCGACCCGGCACTCAATGAAAACCCGGATCGCCTTATGCCGGATCGCCCGAATCGCCGCAGCTTCACGTTCGGCAGCGGTCGGCATCAATGTCCCGGACAGACGCTGGCAATGACGATCGCCAGCGCCACGCTCACCGAAATCCTCGCCCGCGACATTGATCCAGGGCGATTCGCGTGGCACTACCGGCCTTCGCTGAATGGGAGAATTCCAATGTTCAGCATTGTCGGTGCATGAACATTTGCCATAGCGAGAAAGCTCGCTCCCACAGGGAATTTGAGAGAGCGCACAACCCTGTGAGAGCGAGCTTGCTCGCGATGGCAGACTGAAAAATGAAGCATCATTTTGCCGTCATCCGAGAGGCTACATCGCCTTGCGCCTTTGCCTACAACTACGCCAGAATCCGCCGGCTTGTGCGGCTTGGGGCCTGCCAGTAACTTGATTCGCATCACTGAATGGTCAGTGAACGGGTTTAGTCGCTCGGTGCTTTTTCTCAAGTTCGCAAGCTGTCATTCAGTCAGGTATCTCTACGCCTGTACTCAATGGTAGCTGTGCGCAGGGCGCCTTCGGGTGCGCCGGTAATGCTTGGGTACTGGTCGACTAACCTGCGTACAGCTGCCACCTATTGTTTAGTCGCAAGAACGTGTCAGCCTCATTTTGAGGTTACCCAGCAAATGTTCAAACACGTACCCGATCCACCCGAAACAGACGTACCTAACGAGTCCGACCCAACTTCGCCCTACTCCTCCACCGATTCAAAAAAACTCCACGAAGCCGCCGAGCGCGCCCTCGACCATTACCTGAAACCCACCGCCCCGAAACAACACTGCCCCGGCCGCATGTTCCTCGTCGCCCCCGACCTGGATCAACATGCCCTGCTGGCCCACGCCTGCGAATCGATGACTTCGGCCAGCGTGATGCTCAGCGACTTCGCCGCGCTGCTGGACCCGCCCTATCGCAGCACCGTGCTGGGCATCGCCCAAGTGGTGATGTGTGGCGAACTCGCGGTGAACCGGGCGCTGGACACTCTCGATGCCACGACCTGAGGAACACCCATGGAAAGCAAATCCGATGCACACATCGTCGCCGCCCTGATCTCCATCGGCCTCAACGAGAAAGACAGCCAGTGGGCCCAAAAAGCCTGCCTGCTACTGCTCGAGAGCGAAAGGAAATCCATCGTCAGCGCCGCACTCACCGCCCTCACCCAACTCGCCCGTGACCATGGCGAACTGGACCGCAATCGCCTGCTGCCGGCACTCACCAGCGTAAAACGCAGATTTCCAAGCCTGACCGGCACGGTCGCCGCGACGCTGGATGAGATGGCGATGGCTGCGTAATAACCTGGGCACAAGGCAAGAAAAAACCCGCTGTATCCGTGAAGGGAGGCAGCGGGTTTTTATGACTTCAGCAATGAAACGGTCATCAATCCTCCCGCGTCAAAACCTCAAGCAACTCAATCTCGAACACCAGATTCGAATTCGGCGGAATCTTGCCCATCGTCCGCTCGCCGTAACCCAAATGCGCCGGCACCAGCAGCTTGCGCTTGCCGCCAACCTGCATCCCCATAATCCCCTGATCCCAACCCTTGATCACACGGCCCGTACCGATCACACACTGAAACGGTTTGCCCCGGCTCCAGGACGAATCGAATTCGGTGCCGTCTTCCAGCCAACCGGTGTATTGGGTGGTGATCAACGCGCCTTTGACGGCGGCTTTTCCGTCACCGGGCTGAAGATCGATTATCTGCAGTTCATCATTCATAACATTCGCTCTATTGTTCCGCTGGCCGCCGTTTTCCCAGAAATGCCGGCCATTGGCAACCGTTTGACCCAAAGTTGCCGCTGTTTCCGGCGTTGGCCGTGAATTAAGATAGCGACACGCCATCACTCCCGGATCGATACGCCATGACAGCGACGCTTGAATGACTCAACTCTGGATCAGCTTCGCCATTGTCGTCGTGCTGATGGTCGTGATCGCCGTTCTGATCCGCCGAGTGCGCGAGCTTCGTCAGCAACTCGCCGAGTATCGCGCATTGCTCACCCGCGCCGCCGAGGGCCAGAACATCCGTCAGGATGGTGATGCCGACCGCTTCAAGCGCAGCCAGTATTTCGCGCGGATCGGCACCTGGGATTGGGAGGTCGACACCGACCGGCTCTACTGGTCCGACGCGATCTTCGGCATGTTCGGGTTCAAGATCGGCGAAGTGACACCCTCTTACGCCCTGTTCTGTTCCTGCGTGCACCCCGATGACCGCGCACGGGTACGCGCCGGGGAATTGCGCTGCCTGGAGACTGGTGAAAACCATGATGAGGAATACCGCGTGGTCTGGCCCGATGGCACGATTCGTTGGCTGCGGGAAACCGGCAATGTGGTGCGCAACGATCACGACGCGGTGATCAAGATGATGGGCGTGGTGCGCGACATCACCGAAGAAAAGGCCTCGGCCAGCTACCTCCAGCACCTCGCTCATTTCGACCCGCTGACCGGCCTGCCGAATCGGCTGGTGCTGGAAGAACGGCTATCGGAAGCACTCGAACATGCGCGCATGACCGAAACGCGTGTGGCGCTGGTATTTATCGATCTCAACGGCTTCAAAGCGATCAACGACCGCTACGGTCACGCCGCCGGCGACCGCGTTCTGATCACCACCGCCACGCGCCTGAAACGCATCCTGCGGGTCAGCGACACCGTTGCGCGTATCGGCGGCGACGAGTTCGTGGTCATCCTGCAAGGCCTCGCCCCCGGCCTGAACCTGCAGGACGAAGCCCGCAGCATCTGCCAGAAAATCTTCATCGAACTGTCCCCGCCAATCCCCATCGGCAACGAACAACGCCACATCGGCACCAGCCTCGGCGTCGCCGTATTCCCCGACCACGCACCGACCATGGATCGGCTCCTGCACATTGCGGATCTGGCGATGTATGAGGCTAAACGCAGCGGGAACAATCAGTATCGATTGGGTGGCGGGCAGGCGCTGAGTCATGGCCGGGCTGATTGAGCCCGACGCTATTTCTCCACCGGCTGAATCGCCACAATCGTCCCGTTAGTAATCATCACCATTACGTACTTGTCATTGATCTGTACCCACTGCGCCTGCGGCTCCGGTTGCTTGAGGCCTTTCTGTTTCCAGTTGGTCAGGGCTTTTTCGCTGCGCTGATAAATGTCCGGGGCGCGGTCGTTGACTTGCAGTTCGCGGCCGTCGACGGGGGAATGTTCGACGGTAGAGGTCGAGGTTTGCGCCGCTTGAACGAGGGGACTGATCCCGGCGATGCCGGCGACGAGGGCCAGGCTGGCGATTAGGGTCTTGTTGTTCATCGGTGAACCTCCTGAAATGTGTGATACCTGAACTCCGACTGCGGGGTTCTGGAATCATTCCTTGTTTTTTGATGATGCTGAACCGGAGATTGTAGTCGCGCCCCGGAACGCGATCCGGGCTCGTCCGCCACTGGGCGAATACAGTCAACGGCATCCATTTGCGATAAGATCGCGCGCCCCCACAGAGTGAACAAGGACATCACCGTGAAAATCTATCTCATCGTCAATCTGGTGTTGCTGGCGCTTCTGGGGCTCTACGCTGTCAGTCTTTTCAACAAACTTGTTGCCCGGCGCAACGAGATCAAGAACGCATTTGCCCAGGTCGAAGTGCAGCTCAAACGCCGCTATGACCTGATCCCCAATCTGGTCAGCATCGCCAAGGGTTATCTGGCCCATGAGCGCGAAACCCTTGAAGCCGTGATCGCCGCGCGTAATGCCGCCGTGGCCGGACTTGAGGCTGCACAGGCGAAACCGGGCAGCGCCCAGAACATCGCGCAATTGGGGCTGGCGGACAGCGCACTCAGCAGCGCGGTGGGTCGATTGAACGTGACGCTGGAGGCTTATCCGGAACTCAAGGCTTCGCAGAACATGCAACAACTGAGCGAAGAGCTGAGCAGCACCGAAAACAAGGTGAGCTTCGCGCGGCAGGCGTTCAACGACGCGGTGATGGCCTACAACACGCTCAAGCAGAGCTTTCCGGCCGTGCTGCTGGCGGCCAGTTTTGGCCATCGCGAGGATGCGGTTCCGTTGAAGTTTGCCGATACGCTGGCCATCAAGACCGCGCCCAACGTTTCTTTCTGACTTCTTCTCTCCATGGATGGCTCGATGAACTTTTTCGAACGACAAACCCAGGCCCGAAACCAGACGCAACGGCTGGTGTGCATGATGATTCTGGCGATTGTCATGCTGATCGGGATGACCAGCCTGCCCTTCGTCTTCAATGGTTTTGAGGATTACCTGAGCGGAACTGGCACGCTGGCGGACGCGTTTCTGGCAATGGCCGTTATCGCATCGTTCATTAGCAGCATCGTGGTGATTGGCGGTCTGCTGAAATATCGGCAACTGCGGGCGGGCGGCAAGGTCGTCGCGGAGAAACTGGGTGGCCGCCTGCTCAATGGCAATGTGCGAACCCTGGACGAGCAGCGGTTGATGAACGTCGTCGAAGAAATGGCGATTGCCTCCGGTACCTGCATGCCGGCGGTGTATCTGTTACCCGACGAAAGCATCAACGCCTTCGCGGCCGGATTTAAACCGGAGGACGCGGCCATTGGTGTGACCCGTGGCGCGGTGACGCTGCTGACCCGGGAAGAACTGCAAGGGGTGATCGCCCACGAATTCAGCCACATTTTCAACGGTGACATGCGCCTCAATACGCAGTTAGTAGCGGTGGTGCACGGCCTGTTGGTGCTGGGGCTGGCTGGCACTTACATAATGGCCAGCCTGCTTAAGCGCGACAAACGCGACGTGCGGTTGATGCTGGTGGTTTTTGCGCTCGGTTTCGCACTGTGCGTGGCCGGATTTATCGGAAATCTCTATGGCAATTTGATCAAGGCGGCTGTCAGTCGTCAGCGTGAATTCCTCGCCGATGCGAGCGCGGTGCAATACACGCGCAATCCGCAAAGCATTGTCGGCGCCCTGAAAAAAATCGGCGCCCATAAACAAGGCTCTATCATCAACTCCCCACGTGCCGCCGAATTCAGTCATTTGTTTTTCAGCACGGGCGGATCAGGTTGGCTGAGCCGGATGTTTGCGACCCACCCTGATCTGAGCGTGCGCATTCGACGAATCGATCCGCAGTGGGACGGGAGCTTTACGACGGCTGCCGCAGCGGGCAAACCGGTGCCAGATCAGATGGCGGCAACGGCGGATTGATTCAGAGACTCCACGTCCACGGATGGTCAGATGAATTTCTTTGAACAACAGTGCCGGGCCAAACGTCGCTCGGTGCAGCTCGTGATCTTGATGTTTTTTGCCGTACTCAGCCTGATTCTTGTGTCCTGCATGCTCCTGATTCTGCCGATCTCGTACGGCAAAACGCTCGAGGATCTGGCGGAAAACTGGCAGTTTTTCGCGTTCATTGCAGCGCTGGTAACGGCTGTTGTGTTGCTCGGCGGGCTGGTCAAATACGCCCAACTGACAGGGGGCGGAAAAGTGGTCGCGCGCCGTTTGGGTGGTCGTCTGATCAACCATGACGCGCGAACTCTGGAAGAGCGCCGCCTGGTCAACGTGGTGGAGGAAATGGCCTTGGCCTCTGGCACCGCCGTTCCTTGCGTGTACCTGTTGCCGGATCAGGGCATCAATGCATTTGCCGCCGGTTTTACCCCTCAGGATGCAGTGATCGGCGTCACTCAAGGTGCCATAAGTCTTTTGTCACGCGATGAACTGCAAGGCGTGATCGCCCACGAATTCAGCCACATCTATAACGGCGACATGCGCCTGAACACTCAACTGGTCGCGATCGTTCACGGGATCATGGTGATCGGGTTGGCGGGAAACCATCTCTTGCGCGGCCTTGAAGACACACCACACTCATCTGCCAATCGTAAGCAGCCGACCATTCTGGTCAGCATGTTTGGCACTGCGCTGTGCATTGTCGGATTCTCCGGGACGTTCTTCGGCAACCTGATCAAGGCTGCAGTCAGCCGGCAACGCGAGTTCCTGGCCGATGCGACGGCCGTGCAATACACCCGCAACCCCGACAGTATCGCCGGAGCACTGAAGAAAATCGGCGGGTACAAAATGGGCTCGACCCTCAAGGCCGCCCGCGCCGCCGAGTTCAGCCACCTGTTTTTCGGCCCTGGCGCTACAAGCTCTCATCTACTCTCGGGCCATCCGGATCTGCGTGAACGCATTCGCAGGATAGACCCTGACTGGGACGGGATTTTTGTGAGCATCGCCGCACCAGCGCAAGACTCGATGGTAGCCAGAACCGTACAGGCAGCGCCGCCGAAACAGCTGCCATAGCACGCCATTGATCTGCATAGCGCATCAATCCATGCCAACAATGCAATTAACAAATCGATCCTTGCGCGCCACTATCCGCCCCAATAAGAACCGTGCGCCGCCTCCCCGTCGCGCACGTCATAAAAGCGGTGGAGTATTTTTCGATGACAGCCTCAATCCCACACGGCGGCTCGCGGGCCGGCGCCATTTTCCGGGTGACCTCGGGTAACTTCCTCGAACAGTTCGACTTCTTTCTGTTCGGTTTCTACGCCACGCAGATCGCGGCGGTGTTCTTTCCGGCGAGCAGTGAGTTCGCCTCCCTGATGATGACCTTTGCGGTGTTCGGCGCAGGCTTTTTGATGCGTCCGCTGGGGGCCATCGTGCTCGGCGCGTACATCGATGACGTCGGCCGGCGCAAAGGTTTGATCGTCACCCTGTCGATCATGGCCAGCGGCACGATCTTGATTGTGCTGGTGCCCGGATACGAAACCATCGGGCTGTTCGCCCCGGCGCTGGTGTTGATCGGGCGGCTGTTGCAAGGCTTCTCCGCTGGTGCGGAACTGGGCGGGGTTTCGGTGTATCTCTCGGAGATCGCCACGCCCGGTCGCAAAGGCTTTTTCACAGCCTGGCAGTCGGCCAGTCAGCAGGTGGCAATCGTCGTCGCCGCCGCACTGGGTTACGCGTTGAACCAGTGGATGGCGCCGGACGTGGTTGCGGATTGGGGCTGGCGGATTCCGTTTTTCGTCGGCTGCATGATCGTGCCGTTCATCTTCTTTCTGCGGCGCAATCTCGCGGAAACCGAAGAGTTCGCGGCCCGCAAACATCGCCCGAGCATGAAAGAAGTGTTCCGCACCCTCGGCCAGAACTGGGTCGTGGTGCTGGGCGGGATGTTGATGGTTGCCCTGACCACCACCGCGTTTTACCTGATCACCGTGTACGCGCCGACCTTCGGCAAAACCGTGCTGCACCTGAGCACGTCCGATGCGTTGCTGGTGACGTTGCTGGTGGGCGTTTCCAACTTCTTCTGGCTGCCGATTGGTGGCGCGTTGTCCGATCGTGTCGGCCGGCGTCCGGTGCTGATTGCCATGTCGCTGCTGGCCCTGGCCACCACGTATCCGGCGCTGTCGTATCTGGTGCAGGCGCCGAGCTTCAGCCACATGCTGCTGTCGCTGTTGTGGCTGTCGTTTATCTACGGCCTGTACAACGGCGCGATGATTCCGGCGCTGACCGAGATCATGCCCGTGGAAGTGCGGGTGGCGGGTTTCTCCCTCGCCTATAGCCTGGCGACGGCGGTGTTCGGCGGTTTCACCCCGGCGATGTCGACTTTCCTGATCCAGTACACCGGCGACAAGGCTGCGCCGGGTTACTGGATGAGCGTCGGCGCGCTGTGTGCGTTGTGCGCGACGCTGTATCTGTATCGCCGCGCGGGCGACCGTCTGCAACCTGTCGCTGCCTGAGGAGAGCACCATGAAAAAACTGATGACCGTTACCGCCCTGCTCGCCGGCCTTGCGTTCAACGTTGCGGCCCAGGCCGAAGAACTGCGGGTGATGACCTCTGGTGGCTTCACTGCCGCCTACAAAATCCTCGGGCCGAAATTCGCCGCCACCAGCGGCAACACCCTAGACACCACCCTCGGCCCGTCGATGGGCAAGGCGCCGGAAGCGATCCCCAATCGCCTCGCCCGTGGTGAACAGGCTGACGTGGTAATCATGGTCGGCTACGCCCTCGATGACCTGATCAAACAAGGCAAAGTCGACCCGGCTTCGCGGGTGGAACTGGCGGATTCGCGGATCGGCCTGGTGGTGCGCGAAGGCGCGCCGAAACCGGACATCAGCAACGTCGATGCCCTGAAGAAAACCCTGCTCGACGCCCAGTCGGTGGCCTACTCCGACAGCGCCAGCGGCGTGTACATCGAGCAGCAGTTGTTCAAGAAGCTAGGCATTGAAGATCAGCTGAAACCCAAGGCGAAGATGATCCCGAAAATCCCGGTGGGCTCGGTGGTTGCCACTGGCGACTATCAACTGGGCTTCCAGCAGGTCAGCGAATTGCTGCCGGTGCCGGGGGTGAGTTTTGTGGCGAAGATTCCGGAGTCGGTGCAGTCGGTGACGCGGTTTGCTGCAGGGATTCCGGTGGGTGCGCAACATCCGCAGGAGGCCAAGGCGTTGCTCGCTTATCTGGCCGCGCCGGCCGCCCAGCCTGACGTGCAGGCCACCGGGCTGGATTCGGTCAAGCGCTGACCGTCGGCGGCTGGACTTTCATTTCCACCACCAGCCGCTCCAGTTCCAGTGCCGCCGGGGTCAGCGTACGACCCCGGCGTTTGATGATGCCGACGCTGCGCATCACTTGCGGGTCTGTCAGCGGCACCCGCGTCAGGATCGGATGATCCGCCGCCGGCATCGCCATCAGCGGCACCGCCGCCACGCCCAACCCAGCTTCCACAAGACCGATCATGGTCGTCACATGCCGCGTCTCGCAGATGCTCGGGCGCTGCGGTACCACTTTGGCCAGGGCCTGATCCAGCAGAAACCGGTTGCCCGAAGTCTTGTCGAGCGAGATGTAATCCTGCCGGTAGAACTCGTCCCAGGTCACGCTGCTGCGCCCGGCCAGCGGATGATCGCGACGACAGGCAACCACATAGCTCTCCTGCACCAGCGGCTCGAAATCCACGCCCGCCTCCTGAGTGCCCATGAAACTCAGGCCGAAATCCGCCTCGCCATTGACCACCGCGCTCAGCACGTCGTGAGCGCTGGAATCGAGGACTTTGACTTTGATTCGCGGGAACTGCTGGTGATAACGGGCGACTACGCTCGGCATGAAGTAATACGCCGCCGACGGTACGCAAGCGACGGTTACGTGGCCCTGCCGATTCGAGGCGACTTCACTGATGCCGAGCAACGCGACGTCCAGATCGTCGAGCAAACGTTCGACGCTGGGCATGAAGCCGCGTCCGGCCTGGGTCAGGCTGACCTTGCGCGTGGTGCGTTCGAACAGCTTCACGCCGAGGGCGTCTTCGAGCTTTTCGATGCGCCGACTCAGGGCCGGTTGCGACAGGCGCACGGTGTCGGCGGCCTTGCGGAAACTGCCCTGCTCGACCACGGCACGAAAGGCTTGCAGGTCGTTGAGGTCGAAGTTGATGGCCATGGAAAGCTCGGGAGGAATTGATTCGCTGAGGCTATAAATGTAACCAATTGATGCAAATTATTACAGAAGCACATCTGCTCAAGCGGGCGGTGCGGTAGATCTGCAATCATTTCAGCCTTTATCCTTGTCGCCCCCCCGCCGTACCGCGTTACTGGAGTTCCGCTCATGCCCCATGAAGGCAATCTGTTGCAAGCCGCCGTCGTCTTTCTTCTGGCCGCCGTGCTTACCGTTCCCCTGGCCAAGCGCCTGCAACTGGGCGCGGTGCTCGGTTATCTGTTCGCCGGGGTGATCATAGGCCCGTCGGTGCTGGGCTTGATCGGCAATCCGCAAAGTGTCAGCCATATCTCGGAACTGGGCGTGGTGTTGTTGCTGTTCATCATCGGTCTCGAGCTGTCGCCGCGACGGTTGTGGGTGATGCGCAAATCGGTGTTTGGCGTGGGTCTGGCGCAGGTGCTGCTGACCGGTTCGGTGATTGGCGTGCTGGCGCTGTCGGTGTTCGGCCAACCGCTGAACAGTGCGATTGTCTTGGGCCTGGGCCTGGCGCTGTCGTCCACCGCGTTCGGCCTGCAAAGCCTCGCCGAGCGCAAGGAACTGACCAGCCCCCACGGTCGGCTAGCGTTTGCGATTCTGCTGTTCCAGGACATCGCGGCGATCCCGTTGATCGCGCTGGTGCCGATGCTCGCGGGCGTCGATCACCACACCAGCACCGCCGACGATGTGCGTCACAGTTTGCAGGTGCTCGGCGGTATTGCGGTGGTGGTGGTCGGCGGGCGATATCTGTTGCGTCCGGTGTTCCGCGTAGTGGCGAAAACCGGTTTGCCGGAAGTGTCTACTGCCACCGCGTTGCTGGTGGTGATCGGTACTGCTTGGCTGATGGACATGGTCGGTGTGTCGATGGCGCTGGGCGCATTTCTCGCCGGCCTGCTGCTGGCGGATTCGGAATATCGCCATGAGCTGGAAGCGCAGATCGAACCGTTCAAGGGCCTGCTGCTCGGATTGTTTTTCATCAGCGTCGGCATGGGCGCCAACCTCAGTCTGCTGCTCAGCGCGCCGATCACGGTGCTGGGTCTGACGCTGTTGCTGATCGCACTGAAGTTGCCGTTGCTGTTTGTGGTCGGGCGTCTGGCCGGTGGATTGAACAAGGTCAGTGCAATTCGCCTCGGCATCGTGCTGGCGGCGGGTGGTGAATTCGCGTTTGTGGTGTTCAAGATCGGCCGCGATCAGGGCCTGTTCGAACCGCGTCTGTATGACCTGCTGGTGTTGACCATCACCCTGTCGATGGCGGTCACGCCGTTGTTGCTGCTGATCTGCGCACGGTTGGTCAGCCCGAAGGTGCAGCCGGTGGAAGTGCCGGAAAAATTCCGCCAGATCGAGACCGAAACTCCACGGGTGGTGATCGCCGGTATGGGCCGGATGGGCCAGATCGTGGCGCGGATCCTGCGGGCGCAGAACATCAAGTTCGTCGCGCTGGACACCTCGGTGGAAACCATCGAACTGTCGCGCAGTTTTGGTGGTGTGCCGGTGTTCTACGGTGACCCGATGCGCCCGGAAATCCTCAGCGCGGCCAAGGTCGGTGAGGCGGAATATTTCGTGATTGCCACGGACGATCCGGAGACCAACATCAAGACCGCCGAGATCGTGCGCAAGCTCTACCCGCACATGAAAATCATAGCCCGGGCGCGTAACCGGCAGCACGTTCACCGCTTGGTGGATGTGGGGGCCGATCCGATTCGAGAGACTTATTACTCAAGTCTGGAAATGAGCCGCCGTACGCTGGTTGGCCTTGGCTTGACCCAGGCCCAGGCCGATGCGCGGATCAAGCGCTTCAAGCACCACGACGAACAGGTGCTCGAGGCTCAACACGCGGTGTACGACGACGCGGCCAAAGTGCTGCAGACCGCTCAGGAAGCGCGGGCGGAACTGGCCCGATTGTTCGAGTCGGATCAACTGGAAGAACAATCGGGCAAGTCCTGAGTTCTTGCTGATCGTTCCCACGTCGAAGCGTCGAACCGTCTGCGTGGGAATGCCTCAAGGGACGCTCCGCGTTCCAGCTCTGGAAGGGACGCGGAGCGTCCCGGGCTGCATTCCCACGCGGAGCGTGGGAACGATCACATCACAAGGCTCTGATCAGGCCATCTCCAGCGCCCGCTCTTCCTGCACGGGCGCCACTTCAAACCGGTCCGCCAGAAACGGCGTGATGTCCAGCGGCAGCGGTTCATCGTTGACCAGTTTGTCCAGCAACACCCCGGTAATCGCCGACGTCAGCACACCAGTGCGGAAATGCCCGCAGGCGTTGAGATAACCCTCCACCCCGGCCATCGGCCCGAGAATCGGCAACTCATCCGGCGAGCCCGGCCGCAGCCCGGCCCAGGTGCGCTTGAGGTTGATGTCCGCCAGTTCCGGCAGGCAGCGCACCGCGCCCTGCACCAGCCCGGCGATTTCCGGCCAGGTGGTGGTGACGTCGAAGCCCTTGTCCTCGGTGGTGCTGCCGATCAGGATTTCGCCGTTGTCCTTCTGCGCCATGTAGCAATCGCTGGTGGTCAGGCAACCGTTGAGGATTTTTGGCAGGCGCTCGGTGAGCAGGATCTGGCCTTTCACCGGTTTCACCGGAATCCGGATGCCCGTGGCCCACTCGCTCAAGTCCGCTGCCCACGCCCCTGCCGCGTTGATCAGGGTCTTGCAGTGAAACACCCCGGCTTCGGCCGTCTGTACGCCCGTCACCCGCGCACCGTGATGCAGAACGCCGGTGATGTTGGTGTTGACGTACATGTCCACGCCATTCTGCCGGGCGCCTTCGGTGTAGGCGTCGGCCAGGCGGAACGGGCTGACCTGGTGATCGCAGAGGAATTCCAGCGCCCCGCGCGCTTCATGGCTGACGCTCGGCTCTGACTCGCGCAATGCAGCCTGATCGAGCCAGCGCACCTGATCCGCCAGGTGCGGAATGCAGCCGACGATGTGCTCGGCGTACAACCGGTCTTCATCGTCATAGATCACGAACTTGAGCCCGGTCTTTTCGAACTTGAAATCCATCCCGTGGTTGTCGCGCAGTTCGCGGTGCAACGCCGGGTACAGCGCGTTGGACTGCAAGGCGAAATCAAAGAACGACGGCGGCAGGATGTGCGGTGTGCTGGAGTCCACCGCCACCGCCGCGCCCTGGGTTTCGCGCTTGCGATTGGCCGACATCATGCGGAAAAAAATCACCCCGCAGCCCAGCCCCACCGACTCGCCAATCGCCCACAAACCACCGGCCGATGCACGGGTCGCGTTGCCCGGGCGCTTGGCGTCGATCAACGCGACCTTGAGGCCTTTGCGCTTGGACAATTGATAGGCGATGGACGCGCCGATCACACCGCCGCCGGCAATGACCACGTCATAGAACTTACTCATGGGAAACGGCCTCCGTGCCGAGGGACTGGAACGCGTAAAAAGGAATCGGATCAATCGGGAAACGCGGCCGCAGCCAGCCGACATCCTTGCGCCCGGTAGCCTGTCGCAAACGGTCGCTGCAATAGCCGACGCACATCCGTCCCTGACAGTCGCCCATGCTCACGCGGGTGCGCATTTTCAGGCTGGCGATGTCTTGCACGCCCTGCTCCAGCGCCCGGTCGATGTCGGCGCGGGTCGCGTGTTCGCAGCGGCAGATCACCGTGTCGGCCGCCGGCAATGCGGTTTGCCCGACGCCACGTTCGGTGTAGCGGTCCACCGCCGCGCGGAAACGCACGATGGCTTTGAGTTTGCCCAGATAACGGTCGCGACGAACCCGCGCCAGTTCCTCTTCGAGCACGCCGCGTTGCAGCAGAATCGAGGTGGCGGCGATCTTGCCGGCCAGCATCGCCGCTTCACCGCCGCGAATCCCGCCCATGTCACCGGCCAGATGCACGTGGGGCTCGCTGCTTTGCTGCCAGATGTTGGCGTTGGCGCGCAGGTAACCGTCGTCGCTGAAGCCGTGATCCAGGCCCATCTGCTGACTCAGTTGCGTGCGCGGAATGAAGCCGTAGCCGACTGCCAGCGTCTTCGCATCGAAGCGTTCGACGCGGCTCATGTCCGGCTCCCACGTTGCCGAGTACGGCGCCACGCTGACGCTTTTCAGTTCGCCTTCGCCGTGCGCTTCGACCACGCCCCAGCCGTAGTTCATCGGGATGCCGTGCAGTTTCAGGTAGGCGAGCATGCTCAAGCCATCGAGGAACAGTTGCGGCTTGTTCAGCAGTGCCAGGCTTTCCTTGGCGATCTTGCCGAACGCGCAGGCCTCGTAGACGCCGGCAACACTCACGCCTGACGCGTGCAACTGGGTCGCCACCAATGGCAACAGCGGGCCGGTGCCGGCGATCACCACCTGCCCCTGCGGTTTAACCACGCCGCTTTTGATCTGCAATTGCAGGCCGCCGAGCATGATCACCCCGGGCAGCGTCCAGCCGGGAAACGGCACGCTGCGTTCGTGGCAACCGGCGGCCAGCAGCAACTGCGGGTATTCGATTTCGTGCAGACGCTCGTCACCGTCCAGCACCACCAGCGAGCGCGTGCCTTCGGCGCCGACCACGCGGTGGTTGAGGCGCACGTCGATCAGCCCGGACTGCTCCTGAAAATCACCGTGCAGTTTGCCCAGCGCCTCGGAATAGCGCGGCCCCAGATAATCCAGCTGCACACCGTCACGCAGCGGCCCGCGATAGACCACGCCGCCAAGGCGCGAAGCCTCTTCGAGCAAGGTGCAGCGCACCCCGTGCAGGGCCAGTTCGATGGCCGCGGCCATTCCCGCCGGACCACCGCCGACGATCACCGGATGCAGGCTCATACCACCTCCTGCCCGTGAATACGGTTGGCCTGGGTTTCGATCAGCATGCCCTCGCGCACCACGGTCTGGCAGGCGCGGCGCTTGTGCCGGCCGTTGATTTTCACCAGGCAGCACTGGCACACGCCCATGCCGCAATAGGCACCGCTGATCTGGTTGTGATCGTTGCGCGCGACCTGGCGCACGCCGAGGGACTGAATGACGCTGAGCACGGTTTCGCCGATGGCGGCGGTGACCGGCTGGCCGTTGATGTGGACAGTCATATCCGCCTGCGCCAAAGGCTGGATATCGAAGGTTCTTTCTAGGCAATGCATTGCGATGATCATCCGTGAAAAGTTCAGGTGAGGTTGAAACAGCTCCTTGCTGCACTACACCTCGCCGGCTCGTGGGGTTTATCGCTCTCTATCGGGCCGGCAGGTTGGTTCCGCTCGCGCAGCAAAGTGCGCGCAAGCAATGTAGTCGATCCAGCGGCAAGGGCCTGGAAATTTCACGGTAGGGGATATTGCGCCGACGAATATTGATCCAGGCCATGGAAATGACTGGTCGGTTCTGCGCCTTCGGCCCCGCGCAGAAAGCAAAAAGCCGCTTCAACCCGAAGGTGGAAGCGGCCAAGGCATGTGCCTCAAGGAATCAGTGCACGAACAGGGCGATCAGGATGATGATCGGGATTGGAACGCCGAGGAAAAACAGCAGTAGTGAGCGCATGGTGGTTCTCCTTGATTAACGGACTGGCGGCAGCGTGGTCGTGGTGTAGGTTTCGACTTCGACGTACTCGACCGCATCCCGGCGGCGACCGCCGAAGGTGGCCGAGAGGCTGGCGAAGAACGCACCGGCCAGCAGCGCGATGAACATCCACAGCGAGGTCCAGGCGGCGACTTTGGCGGCGGTGTCGGCAGCTTGTTGCGCTTTCACCTTGGCGTCGGCGATTGCCTTCTGGGTGCGGGCGTAGATTTCATCGACCCGACGTTCGGCGTCGGCCTGGGACAGGTTGGTACGCTGGGCCACCAGTTGGGCGAGGTAGGTACGGTCTTCGGCGCTGAGCTGACCGTTGGCCAGGCTCTGGGCGAAGATCCGGGTCACGGTGCCACGGGCAGCGTCATCGCTGACGGCGGCAGGACGATCGTCGCGGAACAGGCTATCGACGAAGTAGCCGTACTGATCGCTGCCAGTGTTGGCCGCTGCGGTGCCGGCTGCTTGGGTCATGGCGCTGGCCGCACCACCGGCAACACTCGCACCGGCCTGCACGCCACCGCTGACAATGCTGCTGACCGAGCCGACCACCAGTGTCGCGGTGACCAATGTCGCCACACACCAGGCGAGGAAGCCATGGGCGGTGTCGCGGAAGTACACCTCGTCACCGTGCATGTTGGCCCATTTCACCCGCAAGCGACCGGCGATGTAGCCGCCCAGTCCCGAGGCGATGATTTGTGTGGCGGCCAGCCAGATGATCGTTGAAATGCCCAGGCCCTTGGCGCTGACGCCCTCTCCGGCCCACGGTGAAACAGCGGAAAAGCCCAGACCGAAACCGAGTAGGACCAGAATCAACGACAGCGCCGCAGCGGCTGCGGCCCCAGCGAAGATCGCGCCCCAGGAGACTCCTGAGACGTTGCTCGACTCGCCTTCGAAGGCAGGATAAAACCCATCTGAGGATCTATTCATTGTTGTTCTGCTCCCGGCATGAAAAATGGTGTTACAACTCGTCATCAGAGGAATTGCAGTGACCGTGCCAGTCGCCAACATTAAATAAATCGTTTGGATTCAAACGCTTAAAAAGACTGAACTTCCTAAGACCATGCAAATTGCAACAAGAGGTCGATAACAGCGGGTTTTATGCATTGGCACAAAAGCCCGGTCATTTGCGTTTGTAGCTTTTCTTGCCACTCGGAGTCAGGCAATACACGCCGCCGCGCGGCCCGGTGCAGAACGAGCCGGTGCCACAATCACACCCATCGTTGCTTTGCAGAAATTGCTGCGGCCTCGCCTGCTCGCGGCTGCCGAACATGGCAGCGCAGCTCTTTTTCGAGCCGCTGATGGAGCCGTCATTGCACAGGAACAGATCGCCGTCGCAGCGAGCGATGCCGCCCTTATTCCCGGAACACGGGGTGTTGGCGGCCAGTGACGAAGCGCTCAGCAGCGCCACTAACATCCCGGCCATCGGCATCCAGCCACCACGAATCAACCGGCCCACGGCATCACTCCTTGAAAAAATATGGCCAGATGATATCAACGTTTCACAAAATAATTCGGCGACGGCGACTAATGACGGCTAAAACATGAAAGTTAATTTAAAGCGCCCGCGCAAAATCTTGGCAAAATGCTGCCATTGCGTTTGAACAGACCAGCAGGCCCACCATGACTCGCATCCTCACCATCGAAGACGACGCCGTGACCGCCCGGGAAATTGTCGCCGAACTGAGCAGCCACGGCCTCGACGTGGACTGGGTCGACAACGGCCGTGAAGGCCTGGACCGCGCCGTCAGCGGCAACTACGACCTGATCACCCTCGACCGCATGCTGCCGGAGCTCGATGGCCTGGCCATCGTCACCACCCTGCGCACCATGGGCGTGGCGACGCCGATCCTGATGATCAGCGCCCTCTCCGATGTCGACGAGCGTGTGCGCGGCTTGCGCGCCGGCGGCGATGACTACCTGACCAAACCGTTCGCCACCGATGAAATGGCCGCCCGGGTCGAAGTGTTGCTGCGTCGCCAGAACAGCAACGGCGCGCAGCCGACCACGTTGCAGGTGGCGGATCTGCAACTCGATCTGATCAGTCACGAAGCCCGGCGCGCCGAGCAGGTGCTGACGCTGTTGCCGACCGAATACAAGTTGCTGGAATTTTTGATGCGCAACAGCGGCCAGATCCTGTCGCGGATGATGATTTTCGAAGAGGTCTGGGGTTATCACTTCGACCCCGGCACCAACCTGATCGACGTGCACATCGGCCGTCTGCGCAAGAAGATCGACCCGCCGGGCAATGTCCCGCTGATCCGCACGGTGCGAGGCTCGGGTTATGTCATTGCCGAACCCGTCTGACGGTTGGCGCTCCTCCAGCAGCCGTTTGCTGGCGCTGTACAGTTCGTTGTTCGTGGCCTGGAGTGCGATCCTCATGGGGGTCATGTACTTCGAGGTATCCGGTTATCTCGACAACCTGGCCAAGCACTCGCTGATGCAACGTCAGCATCTGTTTTCGCACTTTCGCGGCGATCAGCTGGAAGACGCGCTCGCGGCCAGCATGACTTTCGACATTCGCGGCATCGACGCCTACGGCCTGTTTGATGCCCAGCATCGCTACCTCGGCGGCGCGTTGCAGAAGATCCCCGAGGGCCTGCCGCTGGACGGCAAGATCCACATGCTCAGCGAATGCGCCGACTCCGACGACCCGACCCTGCCCAACGACAGCTGCGACGCGGTAGCCACCCCGACCCGCGACGGCCGCTGGCTGGTGTTGCTGCGGGACAACGGTTCGTTGTTCGCGGTCACGAAGATCATTCTGCATGCCTTGCTCTGGGGCGTTTCGCTGACGATTGTGCCGGGAATCATCGGCTGGCATTTGCTGCGTCGTCGGCCGCTGCGGCGGATCCGGGCGATCCAGGCCAGCGCCCAGTCGATTGTCGCCGGCGACCTTACTCACCGCTTGCCGCTGTCCAATCGCCGCGATGAGCTGGACATGCTCGCCGCCATCGTCAACGCCATGCTTGATCGCATCGAGCGCTTGATGAACGAAGTCAAAGGCGTGTGCGACAACATCGCCCATGACTTGCGCACCCCGCTGACCCGCTTGCGCGCGCAGTTGTATCGCATGCAACAGCAGGCTGGCGAAGGCTCGCCGGAAGCGGCGCAGCTTGATCTGGTGCTGGCCGAGGCCGACACGCTGATGGCGCGGTTTCGCGGGTTGCTGAGGATTTCCGAACTGGAGGATCGTCAACGCCGTTCGGGATTTGTCGAGCTTGATCCGGTGTTGTTGCTGCAGGAATTGCACGAGTTCTATCTGCCGCTGGCTGAAGACGACGAGTTGCGTTTCGAACTGAACATGCCGGAAACCCTGCCGATGCTGAACGGTGATCGGGCGTTGCTGTTTGAAGCGCTGGCGAACTTGTTGAGCAACTCGATCAAGTTCACCCCGGCCGGTGGCACGGTGGTGCTGCGCGGGGTCAATGATGCGGGACATACGCGGATCGAAGTGCACGACTCCGGGCCTGGTATTCCCGAGTCGGAACGGGAGGCGGTGTTCCAGCGTTTCTATCGCGCCGAGGGCGGGCAACTGCAGAATGGCTTTGGCCTGGGACTGTCGATCGTCGCGGCGATCGTCAATCTGCACGGGTTCAGCCTTGAGGTTGGACGCAGCGATCTGGGCGGGGCGAAGCTGGTGCTGGATTGTCGGCAGAGCCTGATCGCACAGTCCTGACCTTCATGTGTGAGATCGCAGAGATCGTTCCCACGCTCTGCGTGGGAATGCCTCAAGGGACGCTCCGCGTTCCAGCTCTGGAAGGGACGCGGAGCGTCCCGGGCTGCATTCCCACGCGGACGGTTCGACGCCTCGACGTGGGAACGATCATCAACTTAAGCGGGGTAGTTGGCGCGCAGTGCTTCGAGCCCGCCCTGATAGATCCCGCTGAACAACGCCACCACTTCCTCATCGCTCACGCCCTTGGCCGTGAAGCGTCCCGACCACGTCACCTTCGTGCCCTGCCCTTGGGCCTCAACACGAATCGTCGCCAGATAATCGGTGGCCGGAAACGGTGCCTGCAGAATCGAATAGCTGTAGGTTTTGCCCGCGTTATCGAACGTCTCCAGGCGCTCGACCACCACCGCGCCATCAGCGGTTTGCAAAGTGCGCACGCGCCCGCCTTCGCTCAGCTCGCTGTTGGGAATGAACGGCAGCCAGTCCGGCAAGGTGTTGAAGCCGCCAATCAATTGCCAGACCTGATCGGCCGAAGCCGGGATGTCGATCGTTGCTGATGCTGTTGCCATAAATAAAAAGTCTCTCTCGATGAATTCAGATAGTCAGGCTGTCGACCACGCCGCCGTCGACCCGCAACGCGGCGCCGGTGGTGGCCGAGGACAGCGGTGAAGCGATGTAGGTGACCAGATGCGCGACCTCTTCGACATCCGCCACGCGCTGGATGATCGAACTCGGGCGGGCCCGACGCACAAACGCGTCGGCTTCGTCACGCAGGCTGCGGCCAGATTCGGCGGCGGCATCCTTGAGCATTTCCTCGACACCATCGGTGAAGGTCGGCCCCGGGAGGATCGCGTTGACCGTAACCCCGGTGCCCGCCAGGCGTTTGGCCAGGCCATGGGACACGGCGAGGTTGGCACTTTTGGTCACGCCGTAGTTGATCATGTCGGCCGGGGTCGCCACCCCGGATTCCGAAGACAGGAAGATCACCCGGCCCCAGCCCTGCTCGACCATCGCCGGCACGTAATGCCGCGACAGGCGCACGCCGGAGATCACGTTGATTTCATAGAAGCGCGTCCACTCATCGTCCGGCGCGTCGAAGAAATCCACGGCGTTATAGATGCCGAGGTTGTTCACCAGGATGTCGGCTTTCGGTTCGGCGGCGAACAGTTTCTGCGCGCCTTCGGCCGTGCCCAGATCCGCCGTCAGACCGCGCAGTTGCGCGCCCGGCACCTTGTCGCGAATGCTTGCCAGCGCCTGTTCGACCTTGGCCGCGTCACGACCGATCACCACCACCGTGGCGCCCGCCTCGGCCAGCGACTGGCTGATGCCCAAACCGATGCCCGCCGTGCTGCCGCTGACAATCGCCAGTTTTCCGCTCAGATCGATCTTCATGCTTTCACCTCGTCGATGGGTAATGGTGCACGTTCGGACACCAGTTTCGCTTCACGCATGGCCTGCCAGAAACCGGCCGGAATGACCGCCGACAGCGCCGCCACATCTTCAGCGATACGCCCCGGTTTGCTCGCGCCGGGAATCACTGCCGCCACGGCCGGATTGGCCAGCGAGAATTGTAGTGCAGCCGCTTTGACATCGACGCCGTGGACCGCGGCGATGCGTTTGATCTGCTCGACCTTGGCAACGATTTCAGGACTGGCTTTCTGGTATTCGAAGTGCGCGCCGCCGGCCAGGATCCCCGAGCTGTATGGGCCGCCGACAACGATTTCAACATTCTGCGCCCGGGCCGAATCCATCAAACGCTGCAAGGCACGGTCGTGATCGAGCAAGGTGTAGCGGCCGGCCAACAGGAAGCCGTCAGGCTGCGCCTCGGTCAGGTCCAGCGTCAACTCGCACGGTTCGACTTTATTTACGCCCAGGCCCCAGCCCTTGATCACGCCTTCTTCGCGCAGGCGAGTCAGGACTTTGAAGGCACCGGTGCGGGCCTGATTGAAGTACTCGAGCCATTGGTCGCCGTAGAAATCCTGAGCGATGTCATGGACCCAGACGATGTCGAGGCGATCGGTTTTCAGACGCTTGAGGCTGTCTTCGATCGAACGCAAGGTGGCGTCGGCGCTGTAATCGTTGACGATCTTGTTCGGGCGGCCGTGTTCGAACACCCCGCTTTTCTCGCCCAGATCCCGGGCGGCGGCGTCTTCGACTTCATCGAGAATCACCCGGCCGACCTTGGTGCTGAGCACGTAGTCGTCGCGCTTGTAGCGGGACAGTGCTTCGCCGAGGCGGATTTCCGAAAGGCCCGAGCCGTAGAACGGCGCGGTGTCGAAGTAACGCACGCCGGCATCCCACGCCGCATGCACGGTGGCTTGCGCTTCCTCTTCAGGAATGGCGCGGAACATGTTGCCCAGCGGCGCGGTGCCGAAGCCGAGTTGGCCGGGGAGTTTGTCTTTCAAGCTCATGATGCTGTCCTCGTAAGTCGTGGTCGGTGTTGACCGTTGAGCAGATCCTAGATTGCGCCACTCAGACCGTCCAAGACATAATACGCAGCACTTGAGTCCCTAAGGGTCTGACATGATTGACATCCGCCAATTGCGCTACTTCGTCGCCGTCGCCGAGGAAGAACACGTCGGCCGCGCCGCCGAGCGCCTGCACATTTCCCAGTCGCCTTTGAGCCGGCAGATCGCCCAGCTCGAAGAACGCCTGGGCCTGACCCTGTTCGAACGCAGCCAGCAGCGCATTCGCCTGACCCGCGACGGCCAGACCTTTCTCGCCGAAACCCGCGCCCTGCTGACCCACGCCAACCGCCTGGAATCCCTCGGCAAACGCCTGGGCCGTGGTGAAGAAGGCGGCCTGTGCATCGGCTACATCGAGAACGCCATGCACGCCGGGGTCTTGCCCAACGCCTTGCGCGTGCTGCGAGTCGATCGGCCCAACGTGCATGTCGCGCTGTACAACCTGAGTTCCGCCGAACAACTGGAAGGCCTGCGTCAGCGTAGCCTCGATATCGCGCTGGTCAGTGAGCCGCCGACGATCGACGACCCGGACCTGCTGGGCTTTCAGGTGCTGGACGACCCGATGTTGCTGGCGCTGCCCGAACATCACCCGCTGAACCAACTGCCATCGCTGACCCCGGTGGATTTGGCCGATCAGGAATGGATCGGCGTGCAGCCTCGCCAAGGCGCTGACGATGAATTCGTCAGCGCCTGCATCCGCGCAGGCTTCACCCCGGATGTGCGGATGCAGGCCACCGAGCCGTTTACCGCGTTGGGGCTGGTGGCCTCGGGGTTGGGGATCGCGATGATCCAGAAAGGTCTTAGCCATAACGCACCGCCGGGCGTGGTGCTGCGGGAAGTGCCGTGGCTGGCGTTCACCACGCCGTTGTGGGCGGCGTGGCACCGGATCAACCTGCGACCGCTGGTGGAAACGTTTCGCAAGGTATTGACCGGGGTCGATCCCGCCCAGTGACCCGACAGCCCAAGACTTTGCTGCTTTACTGAGAAGACTCAAAAAACCAGCGAGTCTTCCGGCATGAACCGCAATGACCTGCGTCGCGTGGACATGAACCTATTGGTGATTTTCGAAACCCTGATGTTCGAAAAGAACCTGACCCGCGCCGGGGAAAAGCTGTTCCTCGGCCAGCCCGCCGTCAGTGCTTCACTGGCGAAACTGCGCGACCTGTTCGACGACCCGTTGCTGGTGCGCAACGGCCGCGTGCTGGAGCCGACCCAGCGGGCGCTGGCGATCCTCAAGGAATTGCAGCCGGCGATGGACACCATTTCCGGGGCGGTCAGCCGGGCCAAGGATTTCGACCCGCTGAGCAGCCGCGACGTATTTCGCATCGGTCTGTCGGACGACGCCGAGTTCGGCCTGCTGCCGCCGCTGCTCAAGCAATTGCGCGAGGAAGCGCCGGACGTGGTGGTGGTGATTCGCCGGGTGAATTTCCTGCTGATGTCGTCGATGCTGGCGTCCGGGGAGATTTCCGTCGGCGTGAGCTACACCACCGAATTGCCGGCCAATGCCAAACGCAAAAAACTGCGGGACCTGCGCTGCAAGATCTTGCGCGGCGATGATCGTCCCGGCGCACTGACCCTCGACGAATACTGCGAACGGCCCCATGCGCTGGTGTCGTTTTCCGGGGATCTGGGCGGGGCCATCGACAACGACCTGGCGCGGATCAATCGATCGCGTCGCGTGGTATTGGCGGTGCCGCAATTTGCTCCGCTGCGGGCGATTCTGGCCGGCACCGACATGCTCGCCACCGTGCCGGATTTCGCAGCTTGCGCATTGGTCGAAGGCAGCAGCGTGTTGCGTGCCGACGACCCGCCGTTTGACATCGTGCCTTCGGAGCTGTCGATGGTCTGGAACGGGGTCAACGACAACGATCCGGCGGAACGCTGGTTGCGCTCGCTGATTGCCCATCACATGTCGGCGCCTCTTCCGCCGCAGGCGCACTGATCGGCTTGAACCCCGGATCGACCTCGCGCAGGTACACCGGCAGGTCGGTCATCGGCGGCATCTGCGGGATCTCGAAATACATCTGCACCACCCAGCCACGGTGGTAGTTGTTGTGGTTGATGACGTGCATCAGGATCGCGCCGGCATTCATGGTGCCGCCATCGCCGGACACGAATTTGAAATCGATCGAGCGGTTCAGCGAGGCTTCGGTCTGCTGCGCGCTCCAGGTGCGATACCAGCCATCGACTTCCTGCTGGGCCTGACGCAACTCGCCAAGGTCCGCGTGCACCAGATCATGGGACGTTGTGAATCCGTGCTCGCGCCCTTCGAGGTGCGCTTGCCAGATCCGGTCGACCACGTAGATGTGGTTCAGCGTACCGATCATGTTCTTGAAAACCGTCTTGCGCTCCCTCGTCGTCTCCCCCGCCGGCAGCGCTTGCAGGCTGTCGAACAGACGCTGATTGGCCCAGGTCTTGTAGTCCGTGAGCAGATGGGCCGTGGCCAGATTGATCATCGCGGGTCACCGTAGGCACGAAAAAGGGCTCCGCCTAGGATAGACCTCTCTCGCGGGAATGGCGGTGGTGCTGACTATTGGTCGAAGGGAAATACCTTCCGCTTTCACTCAAGACCCCAACCGAGCCCACCCCGCCACCAGTTGCGCACTGATACTTACCCCACCACAAACAATAACCACCACATCCCGAGCCCCCGCCAGCGCCGGATGATCAAGGTACGCCACCGCCAGCGAAACCCCGCACGCCGGCTCCACCAATTGCCGCAGATCACTGGCATAACGCACCACCCCCATGATCGCGTCGTCATCCGACAGCACCAGACATTCATGATCGAACTCGCCGATATGCTCTACCGGCCAAGCCGCCACCTGCGCGGCGCCAAGGGAGGTGGCGACTGTGTCGATGCGGCTCAAGCGCACCGGATGGCCGGCCTGCACCGCGGCGGCGAAAGACGCGGCGCCTGTGGTTTCGCAGGTGACGATGCGGCAGTCGCGACGGTCGTGGCGCAGCAGCCCGGTGAGGATGCCCGCCAGCAAACCACCGCCGCCGACCGACGTGACCACGGTATCGACCTGCGGACAGTCTTCGAGGATTTCGTCGACCATCGTGCTGTGCCCTTCCCACAGCACCGGGTGGTCGAAGGCCGGCACGTATTCGGTGTCCGCCGCGCTGGCCAGTTCCCGCGCTCGCTGGTTGGCTTCGTCCCAGACTTTGCCGTGGACGATAACCTCCGCGCCGGTGCGTCGAATACGTGCGCGGGTTGCTTCCGGTGTGGTGTGCGGCACCACGATGCAGGCTTGCAGGCCCAGGCTGACCGCTGCCACCGCCGTGGCCAGCCCGGCATTGCCGCCGGACGGACACACGACCTTGCGCTTGCCCTGCGCCGCTGCCTGACTGCACAACAAGCCCATGCCGCGCAGCTTGAAGGAGCCGCACGGTTGCAGGTTTTCCAGCTTCAGCCAGATGCGCCGGGAAGCGGTCGACAGGGTCGGATGGAGGATCAGCGGCGTGCGGATGTGCAGCATGGCGGACTCCCGAAGCGGCGGATCGGATGATCGGAACGTCTCTGCCTGAAGTTTAGTCCACGCTCCTGCCGGCGGTTAAACGCCGGGGATCGTGCCGGGATCTACACTGAACGGAACAGCCGTGAGGTGCCTATGAAAATGTCTGCGCAAATGACCGTGGTCGCCGTGCTCGCCACCCTCGCCTATCTGGGCCTGGCGATGTGGGGCATCGGTGGCGTGGCGGTGTTCTTTTCTCACGGCGCGCTGGTCGTGGTGGCGCTGGCCACGCTGGCCATGGTGGTGGCTTCGCTCTTTACGGAAGTGAACCTGAGCACCGGCGAGCGCGAGGACCGGGCCAATCGCTGGGTGATTCCGGCGTTCGCCGTGATCGGACTGGTCAGTGCTTTTCTGCCGGCTTACTGCGACCGCATCGGTTTCTGGACCATCGGCCGCGAAGGCACCCGTTGGCTGGGGGCGCTGCTGTTTATCGTCGGTGGCGGGTTGCGGTTGTGGCCGGTGTTTGTGCTGGGCCATCGCTTCAGCGGGCTGGTAGCGATTCAGCCGGGGCACCGGTTGGTCACCGAAGGGATCTACCGGCATCTGCGCAACCCCAGTTATCTGGGACTGGTGATCAACGCGATCGGCTGGGCGCTGGCGTTCCGCTCGTTGGTCGGCCTGTTGCTGGCGGCGCTGACGCTGATCCCGCTGATCGCCCGCATCCACTCCGAAGAGGCCCTGCTGCGCACGCAGTTCGGCGCCGAATACGACGCCTATTGCGCCCGCAGCTGGCGATTGGTGCCGGGGGTTTATTGAGGTTGCAGGCGCAACTGGCCGTCGCTGTCGATGCTCAGCGCAACGTCGCGGTAACTGGCGATGGTCGCGTGTGCGGTTTCAAGCGGATGCTGGTGAGTCGTGGTGATGATCATCAACGGCGCACCGGCGGCTTCAGCGGCCTGAATGCCGACGGTGGCGTCTTCGAAAATCAGACAGTCCGCCGGTTCCAGGCCCAGACGTTTGGCCGCCAGTCGATAACCCGCCGGATCCGGTTTGCCGGCGGTCACGTCCTCGGCGGTGATCATCACCGCCGGTTCAGGAATCCCCGCCGCCGCCATCCGCCGCAACGCCAGATCCCGTGGCGCCGAGGTCACCATGGCCCAGCGATCCGCCGGCAACGATTTGAGAAACGCTGCCGCGCCGGGGATCTCGACAATGCCTTCGACATCTTCGATTTCCGCCTCGGTAATGAACGCGGCTTGCGCCTCGGCGTCCACGCCCGGCAGGTTCAAACGCGTGATGGTGTCGATGGCGCGCACGCCGTGGATGGTCGGCAGGAACGTCTCGACGTTCACCCCGTGGCGCACGGCCCAGGCGGACCAGATCCGCTCGGCGGCGGCGATGGAGTTGAGGACGGTGCCGTCCATGTCGAACAGGAACGCGCCGAACGCGCGGTTGAAAACAGCATCGTGAGCAGACAAAAGATCACTTCCTCGCAAGGGGCCGGGCAACGATGCCCGGCAATGTAGCACTTGCGGGACGCCTCAGTGCAGACGCGGCGCCTTGGATTTGAACGCACCGTCCACGCAATCGAGCAACTGGCCGATGGCCCACGGCTTCTTGATGAACGCCACCGGATGCTTCACGCCGGAAGTTTCCGGTGTTTCATAACCGGACATGACCATCACCGGTTTGTCCGGCCAGCGGTCGCCGACCAGATTGGCCAGGTCCGCACCGTTGAGGGTGCCGGGCATGGTGATGTCGGTGAGCAGCAGCGCGACTTCCGGCGCGTGCGCTTCCAGATATTGCGAGGCCGCATCGGCGCTGGTCTGCGGCTCGACCTTGAAACCTTCCTCCTGAAGAATTTCGCACAGAAACTCCAGAATCAACGGATCATCCTCGACTACCAGAATCAACCCGCCAGGAAGGTGCGCGCTCGACGTCGGAATTGGACACATGAACTGGCACTCCCTGAATTGCATGAACGATTTAGCGGCTTGATCCCGCTGCTTATCTGGTATGAGCAGCGCCTTCTACAGAAATTCATTTTTGATACAGGTCTTTTCGATAACAGCCGTTCGACGGGCAGTCGCCGGTGCGTAATTGCGGTTAAAATGCGCGCCCTTTTGCTGGCCGATCCTGATTGATGAACCCTCAAGCCCTCGCCGTCCTCCATGCTCACCTGCTCACCGCGCTGACTTCGGCACCCGCCGAAACCCGTCGGCTGTTCCATGGGCGCGGGCGTTGCTGGCCGGGGCTGGAGCAAGTCACCGTGGACTGGCTGCAAGGCGTGGTGCTGGTGTCGCTGTTCAAGGAACCCGAGGCTTCGCAGTTGGAAGACCTCAAGCGTCTGTTGCTGGAGATCACTCATTCAGAGCAATGGCAACAGTCCGGCGCACACACTTTGCTGATCCAGCACCGTTACCTGCCGCAAAGCACCGCCGAATGGCTGCTCGGTGAAGAAATCGACGAAATGACCATCGTCGAGGGCGGGCTGAAATACCGCGTGGATCTGGGCCGCAAGCAGAACGCCGGGTTGTTCCTCGACATGCGTTACGGGCGCAACTGGGTGCGCGAACAGGCGGCGGGCAAACGGGTGCTGAACCTGTTCGCCTACACCTGCGGCTTTTCGGTGGCGGCCATCGAGGGTGGCGCCAGCCATGTGGTCAACCTCGACATGTCCCGCGCCGCGCTGAGCCGGGGCCGCGACAATCACCGGCTGAACGGGCATGACCTGAGCAAGGTGAGTTTCCTCGGCCACGACCTGTTCAAATCCTGGGGCAAGGTGATCAACAGCGGCCCATACGATCTGGTGATCATTGACCCGCCGTCGTTCCAGAAAGGCAGTTTTCTGCTGACCAAGGATTACCAGCGCGTGCTGCGTCGCCTGCCGGAACTGCTGACGGCGCAGGGCACGGTGCTGGCGTGCATGAACGATCCTTCGTTCGGTTCGGACTTCCTGATCGACGGCGTGACCCAGGAAGCACCGAGCCTGCGCTTCGAGCAACGGCTGGAAAATCCGCCGGAGTTTCCCGACGTCGATGCTGAAAGCGGTCTGAAGGCGCTGATCTTCAAACGCATCGACTGACAACAGGTTTCAACGAAACAAACCCAGTCCGAGTTCGCGCGCCGCCTGCAACTGCTTCGCCGGATCGCTCGACTCGGACTCCAGCAACAATGCCGAACCCGACACCGTCGCCCCGCAGTAATCGAAAATCCCGTGATCGATCTGCGTCTTCATCGCCGCACCGTAGCCGTGGCGCTCGTAAGTGCGCACATCCGCTCCGCCGAGTCCGACGAGGTGCACGCGCAATCTTCCAAGCTTCTTCAACGTCTTGTCACCGTCGAAATCGTACGCCCAGCCATTGCTGAACACCCGGTCGATCCAGCCTTTGAGCAGCGCCGGCATCGACCACCAGAACACCGGATAGACCAGCACCAGCGCATCGGCGCGGTCGATGCGTGCCTGCTCGGCCAGTACGTCCGCCGGCGGCGCGGATTCGCGGTGATGCACCGCCCAGTCGGCCACGCCGAAGCGCGGATCGAATTCCTCGGCGTGCAGGTCGGCGATTTCGAAGGTGTTGGATGGATCGCTTTCCGACAGGCCTTTGGCAATCTGTTGCGCCAACGCGCGAGTCAGCGAACGTGGATCATCGTGATCTACAACAATCAGTGCGTGCATGGGGAAATCTCCGGTTGGTGATTGCTGACCAAGGGCTTATCCTTTCGATAAGCTACGATTGGTAAGTTACCATCAGTAAGTTACGTTTGGTATATAAGCAATGTCAACCACTGAAATCCCAGATCCCGCACAACCCCGTCGCCGCCTGTCCCGGGAAGATCGCCAGCGCCAGTTGCTCGACATGGCCTGGCAGTTGATTCGCGAAGAAGGCACCGATGCCCTGACCCTCGGCTATCTGGCGGAAAAGGCCGGTGTGACCAAACCGGTGGTCTATGACCATTTCACCACCCGCGCCGGTTTGCTCGCGGCGCTTTATCAGGATTTCGACAAGCGCCAGACGGCGCTGATGGACGCGGCGCTGGCCAATGCCGAAGCGACCTTGAGCGGCACCGCGACGGTGATTGCCACAGCGTATGTCGATTGCGTGCTGACTCAGGGCAACGAGATTCCGGGGGTAATTGCGGCCCTGGCGAGCACGCCGGAACTGGAGAGGATCAAGCGCGAATACGAGGCGATCTTTCTGGAGAAATGCCGCAATGTGCTGTCGCCTTTCGCTGACGGCGCAGAGATCGGTCAGGCAGGATTACGCGCCATGCTCGGCGCCGCCGAAGCCCTGTCGCAAGCGGCAGCCACCGACGAAATCAGCGCCGAACAGGCCCGTGACGAGCTGTTGGCAACCATCATTGCGATGGTCGAAAGAGCCGCCGCCCGCGCCACCCAGGCAGGTGACTGACGGTACTTGAGCGCATCAGCCCACCTTCCTACGATGGAACTACGCAGTCGCTTGGTCCGCCAAGCCGTTGCGTAGGTGCGGGTGCTCTGAACCCCAATCAAGCCCGCACCTGGCTTCATGCGCATCTTGAGCCTCGCGGGCTCTACTTCCTCCCCATCAAAGAGTCTTGAGGCTCTTTTTTTGTCTCTGAAAATCAGCATTCGGGTTCTCGACGGATCGAACGCCACGTGGCCTGGGCCAGCAATTCGCGATAAGTCTTCGGACTGCCCTGCACTCGCCCGGACAACCACGCGCGGCAATAGCTGTCGGCCTGCCCGACGATCAGCGACGGCAACAGCTCGGCCGGGCATTCATTGAGTTCAGCCACGCGCCCGGACTCGGCCAGCCAGGTACGCAGGCCGAGGTTGCGGGTCTTGTTGCGCTCGGCCAGTTCATCCTTGTGCGGGCCCCGGGTCACGGCATAACGCGCGTGATACTGGAACCGCGCCCATTCCGGCTGGTTCTCGACCCAATCCACATAGCTGTAGACCAGCGCCTGCACGCCCTCTTCGGTGGTCGTCGCGTCGGCCAGATAAACGTCGCGCAGGCGCGCCTGATCCTCCAGCGCAGTGAAGAACAGCGCGGCCACCAGCCCTTCCTTGTTGCCGAAATGGTGGTAGATCGCCCCGACACTGGTGTCGCACTCGGCACGGATCATTTCGATGGTGGTGGCCTCGATGCCCTGCTCGTTGAACAGGCGCAGGGCCTTGCGAAAGATGTCGCGCTTGAGTTCGGCGCGGCGGCCGGGGTAGCTGCGTTCGAGTAGATCTGCGGTGTCCATGGGCCTTGAAAATCCGGGTAAAGGGCACGTCCGTGCCGGGTGATCGAAACACGCACAGGTTGACAGATTTCCCGCGAACAGAATACCGTTCCGCTACAGAACAATATTCTGTAACGGAACATAATTCTGCAAATCTCCTAACCGCGAGGCTTCACCCATGAGTCAGTTTCTCAGCATGTTCAACAGCGTCGGTTCCCAGGCGTTCAGCCAGATGGCCTGCCAGGTCGCACCGTACTTCAGCACCATCAATCCGCTGGTGACCGAGTTGCGGGCAGGTTCCGCGCAGGTGCAAGTGCCGTTTCGCCGCGAGATCACCAACCACCTCGGCACCGTCCACGCCATCGCCCTGTGCAATGCTGCCGAACTGGCGGCCGGGATGATGACCGACGTATCGATTCCCGCCGGCGCACGCTGGATTCCAAAAGGCATGACCGTCGAATACCTGGCCAAGGCCAAGACCGACGTCACCGCCGTGGCCAATGGCGAAGCGCTGGACTGGCAGACCGAAGGCGACAAGATCGTGCCGGTGGATGTCCACGACACCGAAGGCAGGAAAGTGTTCACGGCGCGCATCACCATGAACGTGAAACTGTCCTGAAATCACTGGCACAAAAAAGCCCTTGCTGCGCTGATCGCAACAAGGGCTTTTGTCGTTTCGAAGAGAAGGGATCAGTGAACGGTCAGGCGCTGGCGGACAAATTCTTCGGTGCGGCGAGTGACCTGATCCAGATGCCGGTCGCGCTGTTTCTCGGCATCGAGCATCGCCCGCTTGCCGTGCTTTTGCAGCAGATAGGTGTGGATCTGCTGCACTTCCAGCGAACGGTAGATCGGAGTGGTGTCGATGAAACCGCGCAGCCCGTTGCTGCGGTAGTGCCGGGTGCTCATCAACACCTGCGTCTCCAATTGGCCCAGTACTTCAAAGCCCAGCGCCTCGAAATACGGCACCTTGCCGACGCTGCAGGTCAGCTCGGCATGGGGGTAACGCGCCACCATGTCCGCGATCAACGAACGGGCCACGCCCTGACGCCGATGCCCCTCGCGCACCGCCAGATAGGCCACGTTGCACGCCTCCCAATCGCCCTGCACCGGCAGGTACAACAGGAAGCCGATCACCCGCTCCGGGTCATCGTCATCGGTGGCCACCAGCAATTCCACCTCGGTGCCCTTCTCGCCGTTCAACGCCTCCAGATACAGATGCACCTCGTAGCCGACCGCGTACTGATAGACGTTGTACAGCAGGTTGCTCGGGCCGAGGCCGATGGCACTGATGTCGGTCAGGTTGTCGACCACCATCTGCAAAATCTGGCTGTTGACGCCTTCGGGGCATGGGGATTTGTAGTGGGTGATGCGGGGCATGGCGGGCGGACTCCGGCGGAAAACGCCGCCATCATACCGCGCCAACGCTCTGAGGACCGAACGCGTCACTGCTGCGGCGCCACCACCTTGAACTTGATGTCGATGTCCTTCGACACCACGGTGTCCGCCCACTCCCCTGCGCCGAGGCCAAACTCGTCGCGCTTGAGCACCAGTTCGCCGTCAAAGATGCCGATGCTGCTGTCGGGTTTGAGTTGCACCGGCACCTGCACCTCACGGGTGATGCCTTTGAGGGTGAGGTGGCCGTCGACCAGATAACGGTTGTCGCCGTCCGGCCTGAAACGGGTCGATTCGAACACCGCCACCGGGAATTTATCGGTGTTGAACCACGCCGGTTTCACCAGTTCGGAGTTGGCGTCTTCGCTGCCGGCGTCGATGCTGGTGAGGTCGATGTGCAGCGTGGTGCGGGCGCTGGCGAGGTTGTCGGTGTCGAAGTCCAGCGTCGCGTCGAACTTGCCGAACGTGCCGTACATCCGCGAGCCCATCTGGTTGTAGGTGAAACTGATCTGGCTGGCGGTGGTGTTGACCCGGGTGTACTCCACCGCCTGCGCAGCAGGGACGACAATCAGGCAACACGCGGCAGCCAACAGCAATCGAATCGACATGGAAGGCTCCGGCGCCCGATGGGTCTCGAATGACTTAAGCAAACATCCGGCGGTTACGCCACTTCGTCGGCCATGCGCGCCTTCAGGTAGCCGATCAGCGCCGTCACCTTGGGCGATGGCAAGTGTTCGCGGGCCGTCACCGCGTTGAGATCCTGCGGCGGGCCGATCCACTGCGGCAGCACCCGGATCAGACGTCCGGCCTGCACATCGGCCTGCATGCTCTGCTCCATTCCCAGGCTCAGCCCCTCACCCGCGAGCAACGCGTCATGCAGCAGCGCCGGATCGTTGGCCAGGATGGAAGGCTCGACGCGGTAGTCTTTCACGCGCGCGCCTTCGCGACGCAACGGCCAGACATAACCGACATCGCGCCGGGCCTGATGCAGCGTCAGCGTCTGATGATGAATAAGTTCGTCAGGATTGTCCGGCGTACCGTGGCGCGCCAGATAATCCGGGGCCGCGTAGATGCCCGTGGGAAAACTCGCCAGCCGGCGGGCGATCAGGCTCGAATCCGGCAACGCCCCGAGACGCAGCGCCACGTCGATTTCGTCCCCCACAAGGTCCAGCGGCACATGGGAGGCCAGAACCTCCAGACGAATTTCCGGGTACGACTGCCGAAATCCCGCGAGCACCGGCGCAAACCAACTGACGCCGAATGAAAACGGCACCGTCACCCGCAACCAGCCGCGCGGCCCGTCACGCAACTGATGCACCGCGCGCTCGGCGTGTTCAAGGGTATCGGCTAGGGCCTTGCAGTGTTCGTAATACACCGAACCCGCTTCGGTAAGGCTCAACTGGCGCGTGGTGCGCCGCAGCAACTGCACGCCGATGGCCTGTTCCAGTTCGCGCACCCGACGGCTGACCGTGGTCTTGGGGATCTGCAACGCATGGGCGGCGGCGGTGAAACTGCCGAGGCGCACCACGCGCACGAAAACCAGTGTGTCGTTCAGGTCACGGATCATTTGCAGGCCTTCCGCCAATCAAAGGATTGTGCCAGCAGCGGCACATTGCATGCCGCGATTATGGGCTAATCACGATAAGACCTGCGACCTAAGATCGCTGCTTCCTTCCTGGAGTGCCTCTGATGAACCTCAACGAATACGCCGAACATGACGGCATCGGCCTGGCGCAACTTGTTGCGTCGGGCGACGTCCGCGCCGAAGAACTGGCCGCGCTGGCCATCGAAGCCGTGCAGCAGGTCAACCCGTCGATCAACGCGGTGATCGAACACTGGACGCCAACGGTGACCACCGGCAGCGGCCCTTTGGCCGGGGTGCCGTTTCTGATCAAGGATCTGGCGATCACTGCTGCCGGGCGACGCAATGAACTGGGCAGCCGACTCGCCCAAGGCGTGGTCGCGCAGCATGATTCGAACCTGATGCAACGCTTCAACGCCAGCGGATTGATGACGCTGGGCCGCACCACCACGCCGGAAATGGCGTTCAGCACCGAGACCGATTCCGTCCTGCAAGGGCCGACCCGCAACCCTTGGGATCCGCAGCGCTCGGCCGGCGGTTCCAGTGGCGGCGCCGGGGCTGCCGTCGCCGCCGGCATTGTGCCGGTCGCCCATGCCACCGATGCGGCAGGTTCGATCCGCGTGCCGGCGGCGTTCAACGGGCTGGTCGGGCTCAAGCCGACGCGCGGGCGCAGCTCTCACGGGCCGGTGATGGATGAAGTGTTCGCCGGTTTGGGCGTGCAACTGGGTCTGTCGCGGACCGTGCGCGACAGCGCGGCGCTGATGGATGTGGTGCAAGGCTGCGCGCCGGGGGATCCGTATCACACGCCCGCACCGGCTGAAGGTTTTCTGGCCCAGGTCGGTCGAGATCCGGGACGGCTGCGAATCGGTGTGCTCGACACGCCATGGAACGGCGCCGCCGTCGACAGTGAAATCCGTGACGCAACCCAGCGCGTCGCCCGCGAACTCGAAGCGCTCGGCCATCAGGTAGAAACCGTGCAAGCCCCGCTCGGTCTGTCATGGGAGGCCTTCGTCGACGCCAACGCGCATATCTGGTGCGCCAGCCTGGTGCGCTGGATCGACCACCTCGCCAGCAGCACCGGCCGCGCCATCGACCACCGCACGCTCGAACCGGCCACGCTGGCCTGCTACGCGTTAGGCGAGCAATCCCGTGGCGTGGATTTCGCCGCCGCACTGGAAGTGCGCAACAGCATCGCCCGGCAAGTCGCGAGCTGGTTCGAATCCATCGACATCCTGCTGACCCCGACTCTGCCGCAATTGCCGCAAGCCGTTGGCATCTACAATCGCGGCGCCGAGACGCTTGATGGCCGGCAATGGACGGCGCGGGTGTTCGCGCATTCGCCCTTCACCCCGGTGTTCAACGTAGCGGGGACGCCGGCCATTTCATTGCCGTTGGGAATGTCGCAAAGCGGGTTGCCGATCGGTGTGCAACTGGCTGCCCGCTTCGGGGCTGACGATGTCTTGCTGCGGCTGGCCGCGCAACTGGAGCAAACGTTGCCGTGGCATCGACGGCGTCCGCTGATCCATGCAGGGCAAAAAACCTCGATGATTTCATGAGGCACAAAAAAGGGCCGTTCCCCGAGGAACGGCCCTGCGTTTTCTGGCGACCAGTCTTACACCAGCCGCTCGATCTTCTGATGCTTCCAGACCCGCGTGTAATACAGCGTCTGCAGCACCAGCATTCCCAGATACGCAATCGGGAACGCCATCCACACGCCCTGCAAACCGAACTGCCCGTCCAGCCAGTAGGCCGCCGGCAACTGCACGCCGAGCACGCAGATGATCGCCACGCCCACCGGCACCAGCACCGTGCCGCTGGCCCGCATGATGCCGCCGATGATCGCCTGGAAACCGAAGATCAACAGGCTCCACAACATGATGTGCAACAGATGCTCGGCCATCGCCCGGGTCGAGTCTTCGGTCAGGAACAGCCCCAGCAACCAGTGCGACAACAGGTAACCCGCCAGGATCAAGCCACCGGTCAGGCACACGTTGATCCACAACCCGGTGCGCAGGATCGGGCCCATCCGTTCCAGCCGTCCGGCACCGATTGCCTGGGCGCCGAGGATCGACGCGGTGATCGCAATCGACAGCGCCGGAAACTGCACGTAATTGACGATCTGCGTCACCGCGCCGTAGGCCGCCGTCGCCTGCGAGCCGTGCTGGTTGACCAGCGCCAGAATCACCAGCTCCGACAGCGACAGCACGATCATCTGCACGCCAGTGGGCAGACCGATGCGCAACACCTTGCCGAGAATTGCGCCGTCCAGACGCAGCGCCGCGAAGAACTCGCGATCCGGCGCCAGCGGATGCCCCTTGCGGATCAGGCTCCATGACAGCCACGCCATCGCCGCCAGCGTACCGGCCAGACCGGCGAACGCCGCGCTCTGAATCCCCAGTTGCGGCAAACCGAACCAGCCGCGAATGAACGCCGGGGTCAACGCCAGCCCGACCACGGTCGACAGCAACAGCGCCAGCATCGGCGACAGCGTGTCGCTCACCCCGCGCAACAGCTGCGTGAACAACACGTACACCAGCACAACCGGCAAAGTCCACATCATCACCCGGGCATAGGCCACCGCATCATCCAACACATCCGCCGGCGTCCCCAACCCCTGCAAGGCCTGGCGCGCAAACACACTGCCCAGCACCGCCGCCACCAGCCCGATCAACACCCCCAGCAACAACGTCGCCCCGGCAATCGCCTTGACCATATGCGACTCACGCGCCCCCCACGCCTGACCGATCAACACCCCTGCCCCGGCGCCCAGACCGATGACCAGTGCGATGAAGAAAAAGATGATCGGAAACATGCCGGACACCGCGGCCAGCGCTTGCGTGCCGAGCATCTGACCGATGTAGATGCTGTTGACCGTGCCCGACATCGATTGCAGGAAGTTCGACAGCACCATTGGGGCCAGGAACAGCAGGTAGGTTTTCCAGAGGGGGGAATGAGCGGGGGTTTGCATTGAGGGTCCGTCTCGGGTGGGAGCTGATGACAGAGTCTAAGGTATGCAATGCCGTTCAGGTCGTACCCGTTTGCATTAAAACTTCGTAATCTGCACCCCCGACCAATCTGCAAAGCCTCTCCATCACGACAGGAAGTGAATCTCTCCCATGCGCCGTTCCCCGTTTCTGCTGAGTTGCACCCTATTGACCGCTCTGGCGACGACCGTCCACGCCGGCCCCGCGCCCTCGCCCGAAGTGGTGCAAGGATTGGTGAACACCCTGAACGAACGCCTGAACATCGGCGATCTCGTCGCCCTGACCAAATGGGACAGCGGCAAGCCGATCCAGGACAGTCCCCGTGAGGCGCAGGTGATCGACAACGCCCGCAAGCTGGCCGCCGAACGCAAGCTCGACCCGGAAGACGTCGCGCAATTGATAGCCGCGCAGATGGAGGCCAACAAACTGGTGCAGTACGGTTTGCTCGCACAGTGGCAGGCCGCCGGTGCCGCGCCGGACACGCCGCGCCCGGATCTGGGCAAGCAGATTCGCCCGCGTCTGGATGAGTTGCAAACCCGTCTGCTGCAGCATTACGCCGACTTCACGCCCTACCGTCACGACCCGAACTGCCCGGCGTGGCTGGCCAAGGCGCGCACCGGTCTGACCCGTGACGCGCTGCATGAACTGGCCCTGACCCGCGCCACCGGAGAGCTGTGCATTCGGCCGCCAGCGCCCTAGAACAAGGGTCTTGGCATTCATTGCTGGCGTCGATAGTCACCATCAGTTCAATGAAGTTCTCATAAAAAATCCGCGGCGTAACATCGGCTCCATACCCAACAAACAACACCCCTGGAGCACACGATCATGAAACGCCAGATCCTTCTCGGCATCGCTTTTTCGGTTCTCGCAGTCAACGCTTTTGCAGCCAAACCCGCCCACACCATGATCGCCGAAGGCGGTTCGGATCGTTTGATCGAACGCCGTGTGGCTGAAGGTGGCGCTGATCGCCTGATCGAACGTCGTGTTGCTGAAGGTGGCTCTGATCGTCTGATCGAACGTCGTGTGGCTGAAGGTGGATCGGACCGTCTGATCGAACGCCGCGTTGCTGAGGGTGGCGCTGATCGTCTGATCGAACGTCGCGTTGCTGAAGGTGGATCTGATCGTCTGATCGAACGCCGTGTTGCTGAAGGTGGCGCTGATCGTTTGATCGAACGCCGCGTTGCATAAGTAAGCAGCGCATAAAGAAAAGCCCGGCCTGATCAGCCGGGCTTTTCTTTGCCTACCGTATTCACTCCTCGGCGTCCCAGAAACTGTAACTACTGGTGCCCGCCAGATTGTGGGTCCAGGTGATATCGCGATAGCGGATGGCGAGGCGTTCCTGAGGGGCGACGTCGTTTTGCTGGATGGCATGGGGAACGTCCAGGGTGATGTCGGCAATCACTCCCCCGCCGATCTTTATCGTGAAGTACTTTTCCTCGATGCCATACGGCGAAGTTCTATAGAAGCTGACAGAGCAGTCGATTTCCTCTCTGTTGGAGAGTGCCCGCGCCAGCAAAGGCGAGGACGGGTCAAGCCACTTGGTGATTGCGACAGGACTGTGGATCAGTTTGTCGGTACTCATTCGATTGTGGGCAAAGGCCAACACTCTTATTTCATCGTCATGTCCGACCTGACCTTTGTTGTCCAGAGAGTCCGGTGTCGAGCATCCTGCCGAGATAAGCCCCTGGGTTTTCCCTTCGATGGTCATGTAACTGTGATTGGCCATACCTGTCACTCCTTGTGCAAGAGCAACAGACTAGTGGATGTGGCCATCACTTTATGTAGGGTGCTTCCGAAAGTGAAAGTCGTTAACTGACAGACACTTCCCATAACTTCAAGCGTGTTTTAATCGCGACACCGCTCAACTGTTTACTATCGATTTCGCTGCATCGCCTGCGTCGATAGTCACCATCAGCGCAATGAAGTTCTCTTAAAAAATCCCCGGCGTAACATCAGCTCCATACCCAACAAACAACACCCCGGAGCACACGATCATGAAACGCCAAATCCTTCTCGGCATCGCTTTCTCGGTTCTTGCAGTCAACGCTTTTGCAGCCAAACCCGCCCACACCATGATCGCCGAAGGCGGTTCGGACCGGTTGATTGAAAGTCGAGTGGCTGAGGGTGGTTCGGATCGTCTGATCGAACGTCGTGTGGCTGAAGGTGGCTCCGATCGTCTGATAGAACGCCGTGTTGCTGAAGGTGGTTCCGATCGTCTGATCGAAC
>NZ_AKJQ01000031.1:0-70249 GCF_000282255.1 Pseudomonas sp. GM25
GGCGCCAGCCACTGGCTGCCAGTCGTCGATCGGCTTGACGCCGACGATGGTCGCGTGAGGCACCATGCCGAGGATGCGCGAGCTCATTTCGCGCTGGAAGCCGTTCATCACCGACAGCACCACGATCATCGCCAGCACGCCGAGGGCGAGGCCGATCATCGAGGTCATCGAAATGAACGAAACAAAGCGATTGCGGCGCTTGGCGCGGGTATAGCGCGTGCCGATAAAGATCGATAACGGTCTGAACATTCGCTGGGGCACCGTATAAAAATAAAAGACCCGATGCCTTTTCAGGCACCGGGTTTCAAGCCGTCAGATGGGGGTCAGGCAACCTTCCTGCAATTGCAGGACGCGGTCCATCTGGCGAGCCAGGTTCATGTCGTGAGTCACCACCAGAAACGCCGTGCGCATCGAAGTGCTGAGTTCCAGCATCAGATCCTGAATGCCTTCGGCGGTGTGGGAGTCGAGGTTGCCGGTCGGCTCGTCGAGCATCACCAGCCCTGGATTGTTCACCAGCGCACGGGCGATGGCCACACGCTGGCGTTCGCCACCGGACAGTTCCGCCGGTTTGTGCTCCAGGCGATGGCCCAGACCGACCCGCTCCAGCAACGCCGTGGCACGCTGACGCGCTTCCGGGATCGCGGTCTTGCCGATCAGCAACGGCATGCAGACGTTTTCCAGCGCGGTGAATTCCGGCAGCAAGTGGTGGAACTGGTACACGAACCCGAGGGCGCGGTTACGCAGCAGGCCACGCTTCTTCTCGCTCAGCGCCGACAGTTCTTCACCGTCGAGCCAGACACCGCCCTTGGTCGGCGTGTCGAGACCGCCCAGCAGGTTGAGCAAAGTACTTTTGCCCGAACCGGACTTGCCGACGATCGCCACCCGCTCACCCGGATGCAGTTCCAGTTGGAGGTTGGCCAGCACTTCCACCGACTCCGGGCCTTCCTCGTAGGATTTGCCCAGGTTGCGGCAGCTCAAGATTGCTTTTTCACTCATGCCCGACTCACTCATAACGTAGCGCCTCCGCCGGCTGGGTGCGCGCGGCACGCCAGGCTGGATACAGGGTGGCGAGGAAACTCAGGACCAACGCAGCGGCGCAGACCATGACCACGTCCTGGCTCTGCACCTGCGACGGCAGGTAATCGATGAAATACACGTCGGCGTTGAGGAATTTGTGTCCGATCACGCCTTCGAGGGCCGAAATCGCGGCGCTGACGTTGAGCGCGGCGAAGATCCCGACCACGGCGCCGATGGCCGTGCCGACCACGCCGATCACCGTGCCCTGCACCATGAACGTGCGCATGATCGTGCCCGGTGTGGCGCCCAGTGTGCGCAGAATGGCGATGTCGCCCTTCTTGTCGTTCACCACCATCACCAGCGTGGAAATGATGTTGAACGCCGCCACCGCGACGATCAGCAGCAACAGCAGGCCGATCATGGCTTTTTCCATGCGGATGGCCTGATACAGATTGCCGTGGGTACGGGTCCAGTCGCGGGCGTAGTAACGGTCTTCGCCGAGACGCTGGGCGATGTTCCACGCCTCACGCGGCGCCTGGAACAGATCGTCGAACTTCAGGCGCAGGCCCTGTACCTGATCAGGCTTCCAGCGGTGCATCTTCGCCAGATCCTGCAGGTTGGTGACGCCCAGGTAACCGTCGAGTTCACCGGCGCCGACATGGAAGATGCCGACCACGGTGAAGCGTTTCATGCGCGGGAACATCCCGGCCGGGGTCACGCTGACCTCCGGCGCGACGAAGGTGACCTTGTCACCGAGGCCCACACCGAGTTTGGTCGCGGCCTTGTCGCCGATCACGATGCCGAAGCTGCCCGGCGTCAGATCGTCGAGTTTGCCCTGCTTCATGAAGTTGTCGATGATCGAGACGTTGCGTTCCAGCGCCGGATCGATGGCATTGAGCAACACCTTGGACACCTGGCCGTTGTTGGTCAGCAACCCCTGCATCTGGGTAAACGGCGCAACGGCCGCCACCTGCGGGTTCTGCTTGACCTTGGCGGCCAGGCTCGGCCAGTCGTTGATGGCTTCACCGGACTCGATGGTCGCGTGGGGCACCATGCCCAGCACGCGGGTGCGCATCTCATGATCGAAGCCGTTCATCACCGACAACACCACGATCATCACGACCACGCCAAGGGCGAGCCCGATCATCGAAGTCAGGGAAATGAATGACACAAAATGATTGCGACGCTTTGCACGGGTATAACGCGTGCCGATAAATACGAAGAGAGGTCTGAACATGTCGGGGCTTGTTCGGAGGGAAAAGGAACGTCCTTGTGGCGGGGGTCGATAACCAGCTTTACACTCAGACCACCGCCGCTACCATGGGTTCGCCATGTCGACATTAGATGAAGAAGATCGCCGCGAATACTACCGTATCGAGGACACGATCGCACTGGAAATTCGGCCCCTGTCCGCTCCCGAAGCCGCAGGCCAGGAAGTGTTGCAGGATGCTTCTCCACTGTTCAACCTGCTCAGCGAATTGCACTTGAGCGAATTCGAGTCGCAGCACCTGCTGCGCCAGATCAGTGAACGCGACCGCGCCATCTCGGCGTTCCTGAAATCCCAGAACAAACGCATCGACCTGCTCAGCCAGGTGGTCGCCCTGACCGTGCTCGGCCATATCGGCGAGCCGCAGCCAGTGATCATCTCCGAGGGCGGCATCGACTTTCAGCACCCGACGCCGATCGCCACCGGCGCCCACCTGTCGGTGAAACTGGTGCTGATGCCCCAGGCGCTTGGCCTGTTGCTGCGCGCCCGCGTCACCCATTGCGACCGCAAGGGCGACGGCTACGACGTCGGCACCGAGTTCGAACACCTGACCGATGCCCAGCGCCAGTTGCTCGCCCGCTATATCTTGCAGAAGCAGGCCCAGGAACGACGTCTGGCCCGCGAACAGAACGAATCAGGCATCTAAATTAAGGAAGAACCGTGACCCTTATCTACGGCCACCGCGGCGCCAAGGGCGAAGCACCGGAAAACACCCTGAGCAGTTTTCAGGAATGTCTCAAGCACGGCGTGCGCCGTTGCGAGCTGGACCTGCACCTGTCCAAGGACGGCGAGCTGATGGTCATCCACGATCCGACCCTCAAGCGCACCACCGACCGGCGCGGCAAAGTGGTCGAGCACACCGCCGCCGATCTGGTGACCTACGACGCGCGCAAGGGCGGCCCGGGCTGGATCAAGCCGTGCCCGATTCCGACGCTGGAAGAACTGTTCGAGAAATGCGATTTCGAGCACTGGCAGCTGGAAGTCAAAAGCGCTTCGCGCACCCGCGCCGCGACCACCGTGCTGGCAATCCGTGAAATGGCAGTCAGGCACGGGCTGCTCGACAAGGTGACGATCACCTCGAGCTCGCGGGAAGTATTGAAGGCTGCACTGGATCTGGTGCCCGACGTGTCACGCGGCCTGGTGGCCGAATACGCCTGGCTCGACCCGTTGAAGGTCGCGCAAAGTTACGGTTGCGAGATTCTGGCGTTGAACTGGACGCTGTGTACGCCGGAACGCCTGCAAAAGGCGCAGCGTCAGGGGCTGCATGTGTCGGTGTGGACCGTCAACGAGCCTGCGCTGATGCGCAGACTCGCCGACTTCGGCGTTGACAGCCTGATTACAGACTTTCCCGGTTTGGCCACTGCCACCCTCGGGAATTGCTGAAATCGGTCTCCCCGGCCGGCTCAGGCCACCGGCCGGAGCCCGTCAAAAAAGCCGGTTGAGGCCGTCGTACGCCGCTACCCGATAGGCTTCGGCCATGGTCGGGTAGTTGAACGTCGTGTTGACGAAGTACTTCAGAGTGTTCAGTTCGCCCGGCTGGTTCATGATCGCCTGACCGATGTGCACGATCTCCGACGCCTGATAACCGAAGCAGTGAACCCCCAGCACTTCCAGGGTTTCACGGTGGAACAGGATCTTCAGCATGCCTTGCGGCTCGCCGGCGATCTGTGCACGCGCCATGCTCTTGAAGAACGCCTTGCCCACTTCGTACGGCACCTTGGCCTGGGTCAGTTCCTGCTCGTTCTTGCCGATCGAGCTGATCTCCGGAATGGTGTAGATGCCGGTCGGCACGTCATTCACGAAACGCCAGCTGCCATTGTCGACGATGCTGCCAGCGGCCGAACGGCCCTGGTCGTGGGCGGCACTGGCCAGGCTCGGCCAGCCGATCACGTCACCGGCGCCATAGATGTTCTGCACACAGGTGCGGTAGTTCTCGTCGACTTCGATCTGGCCGCGGCTGTTGACCTTGACCCCGATGTTTTCCAGACCCAACTGGTCGGTGTTACCGGTACGGCCGTTGCACCAGAGCAAGGCGTCGGCCTTGATCTTCTTGCCGGACTTCAGGTGCAGGATCACGCCGTTGTCCACGCCTTCGACGCGGTCATACTCTTCGTTGTGACGCACGGTGATGTTGTTGTTGCTGAAGTGGTAGCTCAACGCCTGGGAGATTTCCGAGTCGAGGAAGCTCAGCAGCTGACCGCGGTTGTCCACCAGCTCGACCAGCACGCCCAGACCGCTGAAGATCGAAGCGTACTCACAGCCGATCACGCCGGCGCCGTAAACGATGAGTTTGCGCGGGGTGTGGCCGAGGCTGAGGATGGTGTCGCTATCGTAGATACGCGGGTGGTGGAAATCGATGTCCGCCGGGCGATAAGGACGCGAACCGGTGGCGATGATGATGTGCTTGGCCACCAGTTTCTCGACCACGCCGTTGGCGCAGACCACTTCGATGGTTTGCTCGTCGGCGAAGCTGCCGGTACCGAAGAACACGTCGACGCGGTTACGGGCGTAGTAGCCGGTACGCGAAGCGACTTGCTTGGAGATGACTTTCTCGGCGCTTTTCAACACGTCCGGGAAGGAGAACCAGCGCGGCTCGCCGATCGCACGGAACATCGGGTTGGTGTTGAACTGCATGATCTGCCGCACCGAGTGACGCAGGGCCTTGGACGGGATGGTGCCCAGGTGGGTGCAGTTGCCGCCGACCTGGCGACGGCTGTCGACCATCGCCACCTTGCGCCCTGCTTTGGCGGCGTTCATTGCCGCGCCTTCTCCCGCCGGGCCGGAACCCAGCACCACCACGTCGTAGTTGTAGACAGCCATGCGTACTCCTCAGAACAGGCCGCGGTGCCAGCAGCACCGGCGGCTAAATCACGCCGAACGACGGCGCGAAGGAACAATTGGGGGCCAGTAGAAAACCCGGACACAGTCTATAGAAGCGTCAACGCCGCGCACATTAACCCTTGGTCGCGTCGTAGGCTACTTTTGCCTGCACTACAACGCCAGCTTTCGTACTGTTCTCAGTCAACTTTTGCGCCACTGAGCCGTTCGAAAGCGTGACTGGTGCGTGTGACAAAACCTGTATCGGCACGAATCACAAAGAATGCACCAATGTCGTGTTTTTCGGCATAGTCCCAGGCCCTTTCAGGCCCGAGAATCAGCAACAGCGTCGATAGTCCATCGGCCATCAACGCTGAAGGATGAATTACCGTGACCGACGCCAGATCGTGTAGGACCGGCGCACCGGTCCGAGCATCCAAGGTGTGGGAATAGCGCCGGCCATCCTGCTGAAAATAGTTGCGGTAGTCGCCGGACGTGGACAGACCATAGCCATCGACATTAATGATGCGCTCTGCCACCTGCTGATCGTCACGCGGTTCTTCCAGAGCGATACGCCATGGCGAACCGTCGAGCTTCTTGCCGGAAGCCTTGAGCTCGCCGGTGGCTTCCGCGAGATAGTCATGGATGCCAAGAGCCTCGAGCCGCGCGGCAATGGTGTCAACGGCGTATCCGGCGGCGATGCTGTTGAAATCCACCTCGACCGCCGCATCCTTGCACAACCGGTCGCCGTCGATGCGCAGGTGTTGATGACCGACTCTCTGCCGCACTTCGGCCAGCGCCGCCGCATCCGGGACCTTTTCTTCACGCCCCTGCGGGCCGAAACCCCATAGATTCATCAGCGGTTCTACGGTGAGGTCGTAGGAGCCTTCGCTTTGTTGCGACAGTTGCTCGCCCACCCGAATCAATTCAAGGACCGGCACAGGCATGATCTGACAGCGATCAGCCGGCAATGCATTGAAGCGCGAGATGTCGGAGTCTGCGCGGTAAGTCGACATCTGTCGGTCGACGTCCGCGAGGATTTTTTCCACTTCGACACGCACCTCCTGCGGGGCAGGCAGATTGGCGTGGCGCACGTATTTGATCGAATAAGTGCTGCCCATCGTCGGCCCACCGAAAGTCTCCAGGGAATCGCCGTTGCCGCAGCCGGACAAAACCCCGCCCAGCAGCACGAGAATCCACCACCGTCCAGTTAACAATTCTTCATCTCCCCGCAAAACCGCGCCGGCCATTATGGGCTACGAGCGCAACGCTTTCTTACAAGATTTAGAGTGAGTACCTACCCATGTCCTCCACGACCGGCAAAGGCAAGGCGATTTTTCGCGTTGTCAGCGGCAACTTTCTCGAGATGTTCGACTTCATGGTCTACGGCTTCTACGCCACGGCCATTGCCAAGACCTTCTTTCCCACCGACAGCGCCTTCGCTTCCCTGATGCTCGCCCTGGCCACGTTCGGCGCCGGTTTCCTGATGCGTCCGCTGGGGGCGATTTTTCTCGGCGCTTACATCGACCGTCACGGCCGGCGCCAGGGCCTGATCATCACGCTGGCCCTGATGGCGGCCGGCACCGTGCTGATTGCCTGCGTGCCGGGCTACGCCACCCTTGGGGTTGCCGCGCCGCTGATCGTACTGTTCGGCCGATTGCTGCAAGGCTTCTCGGCCGGCGTGGAATTGGGCGGTGTGTCGGTGTATCTGGCGGAAATCGCCACGCCGGGCCGCAAGGGCTTTTTCGTCAGCTGGCAGTCCGCCAGCCAGCAGGCGGCGGTGGTATTCGCCGGGCTGCTCGGTGTCGGCCTCAACCACTGGCTGAGCCCGGAACAGATGGGCGAATGGGGCTGGCGCGTGCCGTTCCTGATCGGCTGCATGATCGTGCCGGTGATTTTCGTCATCCGCCGCTCGCTGGAGGAAACCCCGGAGTTCCAGGCGCGCAAACATCGCCCTACCCTGCAGGAAATCGTCCGTTCGATCGGTCAGAACTTTGGCATCGTCATCGCCGGCATGGCGCTGGTGGTCATGACGACGGTGTCGTTCTACCTGATCACCGCTTACACCCCGACGTTCGGCAAGGCGGAATTGCACCTGTCAGACTTCGATGCGTTGCTGGTGACCGTGTGCATTGGCCTGTCGAACTTCTTCTGGCTGCCGGTGATGGGCGCGGTATCTGACAAGGTCGGGCGTAAACCCCTACTGCTGGCGGCGACGATTCTAGCGATCCTGACCGCTTACCCGGCGTTGTCCTGGCTGGTGGCGAACCCGAGCTTCAGCCATTTGCTGATCGTCGAGTTGTGGCTGTCGTTCCTGTACGGCTCGTACAACGGGGCGATGGTGGTGGCGCTTACCGAGATCATGCCGGTGGAAGTTCGTACGACCGGTTTCTCGTTGGCCTACAGCCTGGCGACTGCGACCTTCGGTGGATTCACACCAGCCGCCTGCACTTACCTGATTCACGTACTGGACAACAAAGCAGCGCCGGGGATCTGGCTCAGCGGCGCAGCCGTGTTGGGTCTGATCGCCACGCTGGTGCTGTTCCGCGGCAACAGGCACGAACTGCGCACGGCACAAGCGGCTATCCCCCGCTAAGGCAAATCGCGCACAAACAAAAACGCCCCGACCTAAGTCGGGGCGTTTTCATTTGCAGCTAAGGCTTAGCGCGGGAACGCTGGCGGGTTTACACCGGCCATGTCTTCCATCACGCGGATCACCTGGCAGCTGTAACCGAACTCGTTGTCGTACCAGACGTACAGAACAACGCGATTGTCCTGAACGATGGTCGCTTCAGCGTCGACCACACCGGCGTGGCGCGAGCCCACGAAGTCGGTCGAAACCACTTCCTGCGAATTGACGAAGTCGATTTGCTTGTGCAGATCGGAGTGCAGCGCCATGTAGCGCAGGTACTCGTTCATCTCTTCACGGGAGGCGGCTTTCTCAAGGTTCAGGTTGAGAATGGCCATCGACACGTTCGGCGTCGGAACACGGATCGCGTTACCGGTCAGCTTGCCGGCCAGCTCAGGCAGGGCCTTGGCAGCAGCGGTGGCAGCACCGGTCTCGGTGATCACCATGTTCAGCGCGGCGCTACGGCCACGGCGATCGCCCTTGTGGAAGTTGTCGATCAGGTTCTGGTCGTTGGTGTACGAGTGAACGGTTTCGACGTGACCGTTGATGATGCCGAACTTGTCATTCACGGCTTTCAGCACCGGCACGATGGCGTTGGTGGTGCAGGAAGCGGCGGACACGATCTTGTCGTCAGCAGTGATTTCGTTGTGGTTGATACCGTGAACGATGTTCTTCAGCTTGCCCTTGCCAGGCGCGGTCAGAACAACGCGGTCGATACCCGGGCACTGCAAGTGCTGACCCAGGCCATCGGCATCACGCCATACACCGGTGTTGTCCACCAGCAGCGCATCTTTGATGCCGTACTGGGTGTAATCCACTTCGGTAGGGTTCTTCGCGTAGATAACCTGGATCAGGTTGCCGTTGGCGGTGATGGTGTTGTTTTCTTCGTCGATGGTGATGGTGCCGTTGAACGAACCGTGTACCGAATCGCGACGCAGCAGGCTGGCGCGTTTGGTCAGGTCGTTTTCGGCGCCCTTGCGCACCACGATGGCACGCAGACGCAGGCCGTCGCCGCCACCGGTTTTCTCGATCAGGATGCGCGCCAGCAGACGGCCGATACGACCGAAGCCGTACAGCACAACGTCGGTGCCTTTGCGTGCCGAAGCGTTTTGCTGGCCAACCACGTCAGCCATTTCTTCGCGAACGAACTGCTCGGCGGTGCGGCCGTTGCCTTCGTTGCGGAATTTGTACGCCAGCTTGCCCAGATCTACCGAGGCCGCGCCGAGCTTGAGCTCGCTCATGGCCTTGAGCAGTGGGAATGTTTCGTGGACGGAGAGTTCGCTGTCGTCGGCAGAACGGTGGCGAGCAAAGCGGTGAGCTTTGAGAATCGCGATGACAGACTGGTTGATCAGGCTGCGGCCATAGATCGAGCTCACCACGTTGTTGTTGCGGTAGAGCTGACCGATAAGCGGAATCATCGCTTCTGCGAGTGCTTCACGGTCGATCCATTCACCAAGACACTGGTCGGGCTTCTGAGTCACGGTAACCTTCCACATGTAGGGGCAGAAAAAAGGGGCTACATTATGCCGCCGAGAACCTCTTGTAGCAATGCGCGCTTGTCGCGCAATCGGTAACAAAAATCCGTCCAAAAAAATAACGCTCCCCGCCAGCCCAGTAAAACCGGGGCTTCCAGCGCAGCCATTTTTTCGACGACTGTTAGACGATGTCTGTAACCCTCCGTAACACCACCAACATTTGGCACTACATAACCGTAAAAAAAGCGCTGCTTTTTATGGTTACCACTACATTTTTCCCAAACAGCGCAGATAGACGCATCCTGCAACTGACAGGCGGCACCGGACGCCGCTACAATTACCGACTTTGTCGCAACGCCTGGAGCTCAACCTTCCGTGCCTGTTCTGCGTCTACCGCTTCTCCCTGCCGCGGCAGGTAAACAGCACTGGGGCAACCTCCCCGGTGCCGCCCTGAGCCTGGCGATTGCCGAGGCTGCCAGCGCTGCCAAGCGCTTCACGCTGCTTTTGACCGCCGACAGCCAGAGTGCCGAACGGCTGGAGCAGGAGCTGAGTTTCTTCGCCCCGGATTTGCCGGTGCTGCATTTCCCGGACTGGGAAACCCTGCCCTACGACCTGTTTTCGCCGCACCAGGACATCATCTCCCAGCGCATCGCCAGCCTTTATAGACTGCCGGAGCTGGAACATGGCGTGCTGGTGGTGCCGATCACCACCGCCCTGCATCGTCTGGCGCCCACCAAATTCCTGCTCGGCAGCAGCCTGGTGCTGGATGTCGGGCAGAAACTCGATGTCGAGCAAATGCGCTCGCGGCTCGAAGCCAGTGGCTATCGCTACGTCGACACGGTCTACGAGCACGGCGAGTTCACGGTACGTGGCGCGCTGATCGACCTGTTCCCGATGGGCAGCAAACTGCCGTATCGCATCGACCTGTTCGACGACGAAATCGAAACCCTGCGCACCTTCGATCCGGAAAACCAGCGTTCCATCGACAAGGTCGATTCGGTCAAGCTGCTGCCGGCCAAGGAATTCCCGCTGCAGAAAGAAGCGGTCACCCGCTTCAAGGCGCGTTTCCGCGAGCGTTTCGACGTCGACTTCCGTCGATGCCCGATCTTTCAGGACCTGAGCAGCGGCATCACGCCGGCCGGTATCGAGTACTACCTGCCGCTGTTCTTCGAGGAAACCTCGACCCTGTTCGATTACCTGCCGCAGGACACTCAAGTGTTTTCGCTGCCGGGCATCGAGCAGGCGGCGGAAAACTTCTGGAACGATGTGCGCAATCGTTATGAAGAGCGTCGCGTCGATCCATCGCGTCCTTTATTGCCGCCGGCCGAATTGTTCCTGCCGGTGGAAGACTGCTTTGCCCGCCTGAAGAACTGGCCGCGCGTGGTCGCCAGTCAGCAGGACGTGGAAACCGGTGCCGGCCGCGAACGCTTCCCGGCGCAGGCGCTGCCGAATCTGGCGATCGAAGCCAAGGCTACCCAGCCGCTGGCCGCGCTTTCCGCCTTCCTGGACGAGTTCCCAGGTCGAGTGCTGTTTACCGCCGAATCTGCCGGTCGTCGCGAAGTGCTGCTGGAGTTGCTGGATCGCCTGAAGCTGCGCCCGAAAACCGTCGACAGCTGGCCGGACTTCGTCGCGAGCAAGGATCGCCTGGCGATCACCATCGCCCCGCTCGACGAAGGCCTGATGCTGGACGACCCGGCGCTGGCACTGGTTGCGGAAAGTCCGCTGTTCGGCCAGCGCGTGATGCAGCGTCGCCGCCGCGAAAAACGCGCCGACGCTAACAACGATGCGGTGATCAAGAACCTCACCGAGCTGCGCGAAGGTGCGCCGGTGGTGCACATCGACCACGGCGTCGGTCGCTATCTCGGCCTGACGATTCTGGAAATCGATAATCAGGCCGCTGAGTTCCTGACCCTCGAATACGCCGAGAACGCCAAGCTCTACGTGCCGGTGGCCAACCTGCATTTGATCGCTCGCTACACCGGCAGCGACGATGCGTTGGCTCCTTTGCACCGCCTCGGCTCCGAGACCTGGCAGAAAGCCAAGCGCAAGGCCGCAGAACAGGTCCGCGACGTGGCTGCCGAACTGCTCGACATCTACGCCCGTCGCGCCGCCCGCGAAGGTTATGCGTTTGCCGATCCGAAGGCCGATTATGCGACCTTCAGCGCCGGTTTCCCGTTCGAAGAAACCCCGGACCAGCAATCCACCATCGAAGCCGTGCGCGAAGACATGCTCGCGCCGAAACCGATGGATCGACTGGTCTGCGGCGACGTCGGTTTCGGCAAGACCGAAGTGGCCATGCGCGCCGCGTTCATCGCCGTGCACGGTGGTAAGCAAGTGGCGATTCTGGTGCCGACCACCTTGCTCGCCCAGCAGCATTACAACAGCTTCCGCGACCGCTTCGCCGACTGGCCGGTGACCGTGGAAGTGATGAGCCGCTTCAAGTCGGCCAAAGAAGTGAACGCTGCGGTGGCCCAACTGGCCGAAGGCAATATCGACATCGTCATCGGCACGCACAAGCTGCTGCAGGACGACGTCAAAATCAAAAACCTCGGGCTGGTAATCATCGACGAAGAGCACCGTTTCGGTGTCCGTCAGAAGGAACAGCTCAAGGCCCTGCGCAGCGAAGTCGACATTCTTACGCTGACCGCCACGCCAATTCCGCGCACGCTGAACATGGCGGTGTCGGGCATGCGCGACCTGTCGATCATCGCCACACCGCCGGCGCGACGCCTGTCGGTGCGCACCTTCGTGATGGAGCAGAACAAGAGCACGGTCAAAGAAGCCCTGCTGCGTGAGCTGCTGCGCGGCGGTCAGGTCTATTACCTGCACAACGACGTGAAAACCATCGAGAAATGCGCCGCCGAACTGGCCGAACTGGTGCCGGAAGCGCGGATCGGCATCGGCCACGGGCAGATGCGCGAACGCGAACTCGAACAGGTGATGAGCGACTTCTACCATAAGCGCTTCAACGTGCTGATCGCCTCGACCATCATCGAGACCGGCATCGACGTGCCGAGCGCCAACACCATCATCATCGAGCGCGCCGACAAGTTCGGCCTTGCGCAGTTGCACCAGTTGCGCGGTCGCGTTGGCCGTAGCCACCACCAGGCTTACGCCTACCTGCTGACCCCACCGCGCCAGCAAATCACTGGCGATGCGGAAAAACGCCTGGAGGCGATTGCCAATACTCAGGATCTGGGTGCGGGCTTCGTGCTGGCCACCAACGACCTGGAAATCCGTGGCGCCGGCGAACTGCTGGGCGACGGTCAGAGCGGGCAGATTCAGGCGGTCGGCTTCACGCTGTACATGGAGATGCTCGAGCGCGCGGTGAAGTCGATCCGCAAGGGCGAACAGCCGAACCTCGACCAACCGCTCGGCGGCGGCCCGGAAGTCAATCTGCGGGTGCCGGCGCTGATTCCGGAAGATTATCTGCCGGACGTGCATGCACGCCTGATCCTTTACAAGCGCATCGCTTCGGCCACCGACGAGGAAGGCCTGAAGGATCTGCAAGTGGAGATGATCGACCGCTTCGGCCTGCTGCCGGAGCCGACCAAAAATCTGGTGCGCATCACGGCGCTGAAATTGCAGGCCGAGCAACTGGGCATCAAGAAAGTCGATGGCGGCCCGCAAGGCGGACGCATAGAGTTCGCGGCGCAGACGCCGGTCGACCCGATGACCCTGATCAAACTGATCCAGAGCCAGCCAAAACGCTACAAATTCGAAGGCGCCACGATGTTCAAGTTCCAGGTGCCGATGGAGCGCCCGGAAGAGCGCTTTAATACTGTGGAGGCGCTGTTCGAGCGCCTCATCCCGAAAACTGCTTGAAGGACGCCGCATGCGCCTGTTTCGCTCTCTGACTTTGCTACTGACTCTGGTGGCACCTACGGCGTTTGCCGATGACCTGTATCAGGTCGAAATGATTCTGGTGCGCCAGAACGCCGTGCCGGCGATTGTCAGCCGCGCTGCACCGGAAGACTGGGCGGCCGGCGCTCAGCGTTTGGGCGATGACAGCAAACGCACCCCGGCGCTGAACGATGTTGTGACCAAACTCACCGCCAGCGGCGAGTACAGCGTGCTGATGCATAAAGCCTGGCAGCAGACCCTTGGCGAGACGCCAGCCAAGGTCGCAGTCAGCGAAGGTCAGGAGCAGTTCGGCCAGTTCCCGATCGAAGGCACGATTGAAATGAAGCTCGGGCGCTTCACCGATGTGAACGCCGACTTCTGGGTCAATCAGATCGACGCCAACGGCATGGTCACCGCCAGCGAGCGCCTGAAACAGGACAGCCACACCAAGAACGGCCAACTCAACTACCTCGATAACGGCCACCTGGCCCTGCTGATCAAGATCACTTCACTGACGGCGCCCGCGCCTCGGGAAGCGCCTGAAGTCGTTCCGGACTGATCGAAGTCCTTATGCCCCCGCCACTGAGTAAACCGCTGGCCTCCTCCTGGGTCAGCCGATTCAAGGAACAAAGCCTGGAGCGCGGCCGCCGCTACGCGCTGGAAAACCGGGTGCGATTCGTGCAGGTCGGCGACGCGACCATCACCGCCAGTTGCGAAGGCTCTGGCGGCAACGTCTACCGTCAGACGATTCACTTGCGCGAGTCAGCCAAAGGCACGCTGCTGATGGTCGACGCCACCTGCACCTGCCCGGTACACAGCAACTGCAAACATTGCGCGGCGGTATTGCTGCAAGTGCAGGAAACCCTCGAATACCCCGCCGCTGCCAAAGACGCCGAACTGCTGGAAAAACTCCAGGCCGTGCTGGAAAACCGTAGCCCGAAGGCGCCGCCACAAGTATTGGTGGACAACGTGCAGCCGGTACCGCGCCTGTGGCTGGCGAGCGTCGAATTCAGCGCGTTCGAACCGCGCAACGGCAAGATGCAGCGTTACATCCAGCACCGTGCGGCGCTGTCCTTCAGCTACCTCGACGAATACGTCAGCGGCCAGAAGAACAGTGACATTCTGATTCGTCAGGAAGCGCAGACCCTGCGGGTCAAACGCCACCCGGACGTCGAACAAAGCTACCGCGAGCAGCTGCGAATCCTCGGTTTTCGCATCGCCACCCGGCAGAGCAAGGCTCTGCCGGAAAGCGCCGGCGAACTCTACGAGATGGTCAACGACAGCGCCTGGCTGACGTTCACCCTCAACGATCTGCCGAAGCTCCGCACTCAAGGCTGGGAGCTGTTGGTCGACGATGAGTTCGGTTTCGACCTGACCGCCGTCGATGACTGGTACGCCACTGTCGAGCAGACGCCGGAACGCGACTGGTTCGATCTGGAGCTGGGGATCATCGTCAACGGTGAGCGTCTGAGCCTGCTGCCGATCCTGCTCAACCTGATGCGTTCGCACACGGAAATCCTCAACCCGGAACGTCTCGCCCGACGTCGCGATGATGAGCTGATTCTGGTGAACATTCCGCAACGCAACAGCGAGCACGGACCGTTACAAGTCGCCCTGCCCCTCGGCCGGCTGAAACCGGTGTTGGCGACCCTTGGCGAGTTCTATCTACAAGAGCCGGGCGAAACCACCCTGCGCCTGAGCAAGGCCGACGCCACGCGCCTGAATTCGCTGGAAGGCATTCCCCTGCTCTGGGAAGGTGGCGAGCAGATTCGCAGCTTCGCCCAGCGCTTGCGCGATATCCGCGATTACAGCGCCAAAGCACCGAAGGGACTGAATGCAACGCTGCGCCCTTATCAGCTCGAAGGCTTGAGCTGGATGCAGTCGCTGCGGCAACTTGAGGTCGGCGGGATTCTCGCGGACGACATGGGCCTGGGCAAAACCCTACAGACACTGGCGCATATTCTCAGCGAGAAGAACGCCGGGCGTCTGGATCGGCCGTGCATGGTGGTGATGCCTACCAGCCTGATTCCCAACTGGCTGGACGAAGCAGCGCACTTCACGCCACAGCTCAAGGTTGTCGCGCTGTACGGCGCCAGCCGTAAAAAGCATTTCGAGCATCTGGCCGATTACGACCTGATCCTCACCACCTATGCGCTACTGCCCAAGGATGTCGAACGTCTGGCCCAGCAGCCGCTGCACGTACTGGTGCTGGACGAAGCGCAGTACATCAAGAACCCGAACAGCAAAGCCGCCCAGGCAGCCCGTGAACTCAATGCGCGTCAGCGCCTGTGCCTGAGCGGGACGCCGCTGGAAAATCACCTGGGCGAACTGTGGTCGCTGTTTCACTTCCTGCTGCCCGGCTGGCTCGGCGACGTCAAAAGCTTCAACGCCGATTACCGCGTGCCGATTGAAAAGCGCGCGAGCGAAGTCAGACTTCAGCACCTCAACGGTCGGATCAAACCGTTCCTGCTGCGCCGCACCAAGGAACAGGTCGCGACCGAGCTGCCACCGAAAACCGAGATCATCCACTGGGTCGAGCTCAACGAAGCGCAGCGCGACGTGTACGAAACCATGCGTCTGGCCATGGACAAGAAGGTTCGCGACGAGATCACCCGCAAAGGCGTGGCGCGCAGTCAGATCATCATTCTCGAGGCGTTGCTCAAGCTGCGTCAGGTCTGCTGCGATTTGCGCCTGGTCAACGACGCTACCCTGCCCGCTCGCGGCAGCACCTCAGGCAAGCTCGACAGCCTGATGGAAATGCTCGAGGAGTTGTTTGAGGAAGGCCGGCGGATTCTGCTGTTTTCTCAGTTCACTTCGATGCTGTCACTGATCGAGGACGAGCTGAAAAAACGCAATGTCGCGTATGCGCTGCTGACGGGACAGACCCGTGATCGGCGAACGCCTGTGAAGGAATTCCAGAGCGGCAAGCGTCAGATCTTTCTCATCAGCCTGAAGGCTGGCGGTGTGGGCTTGAACCTGACGGAAGCGGACACGGTGATTCACTACGATCCGTGGTGGAATCCGGCGACCGAAAATCAGGCAACCGACCGCGCGTATCGCATTGGTCAGGAAAAGCCGGTGTTCGTCTACAAGATGATTGCCCGGGGCACGGTCGAAGAGAAGATTCAGCACTTGCAGAAGGAAAAGTCCGACCTGGCGGCCGGTGTGCTGGATGGGCGCAAGGCCGGGGACTGGAAGCTGCAGAGTGATGATATCGAGGCGCTGTTTGCGCCGTTGCCGGACAAGTTTGAAAAGCGCTGAGATCTTTGTCGGCTATCAGATCGATTCGCGGGCAAGCCCGCTCCCACAGGTTTAGCGTGACCTCTGTGGGAGCGGGCTTGCCCGCGAAAGGCTCGACTCGGTTTCGAGCCAGACTCAGCCCTTGAGTACGCGCGCCAGCGTCGACTTCACCTTGCCCATGCCATCGTGCAACGCCTGCTCGATCTCGGCCATGGTGATCACTTCAGTGGTCTTGCCCGCGGCCGGGTTCACCACCAGCGACAGGCAGGCGTAATCCAGATCCAGCTCACGAGCCAGCGCCGCTTCCGGCATACCGGTCATGCCGACGATGTCGCAACCGTCACGCTCCAGTCGTACGATCTCGGCCACGGTTTCCAGACGCGGGCCCTGGGTGCAGGCGTAAACGCCCTGATCGCTGTACTCGCAACCTTCGGCGGCCAACGCGGCAATCAATTGCTGACGCAGCGGTTCGCTGTAGGGAAAGCTGAAGTCGATGTGTGTGACATGTTCCAGATCATCGGCGAAATAGGTGTGCTCGCGACCGCTGGTGTAGTCCACGATCTGATGCGGCACGCAGAAATGTCCGGTGCCCATTGCAGGATGAATCCCACCCACGGCGTTGACCGCGATGATCGCTTCGGCCCCGGCCTGCTTCAACGCCCACAGGTTGGCGCGGTAGTTGACCTTGTGCGGCGGGAAGCGATGCGGGTGACCGTGACGAGCGAGGAACAGCACTTCCTTGCCGGCGTACTCACCAATCTGAACCTCGGCCGATGGCGCGCCATAAGGCGTATCCACCGCCAGCGACTGACGAATGCTCAGGCCTTCCAGCTGGGTCAGGCCAGTGCCGCCGATGATTGCGTAAACCGTCATAGCGAAAAATCCTTAATCGATCAGTTGAGCGTCTTTGAGCGCGCCGACAGCGGTCAGCCAGCGCGGATCCTGACGGTATTCGGTGTTGGCGGATGCCTGACCGCGCATGCGTGCGATACGCGGCGACGGCTTGACCTTCATGCGCTGCGCGGCGCTCAGGGCCAGCTCGGCGGCTGCACGATCGTTGCACACCAGGCCCATGTCGCAACCCGCACTGAGCGCGGCTTCGATACGGCTGGCGGCGTCGCCCACTACATGCGCGCCGGCCATCGACAGGTCATCGCTGAAGATAACGCCGTCGAACTGCAGCTCACCGCGCAGGATGTCCTGCAACCAGCGCCGTGAGAATCCGGCAGGCTGCGCATCAACTTGCGGGTAAATGACGTGGGCCGGCATGACGGCGGCCAGTTGCTTGCTGAGTCTGGCGAACGGCACGAGGTCGTTGGCGCGAATCTCTTCTAGGCTGCGCTCGTCGTTGGGGATTGCGACGTGGGAGTCGGCTTCCGCCCAGCCGTGGCCGGGGAAATGCTTGCCGGTGGCAGCCATGCCGGCGCTGTTCATGCCTTTGATGAATGCGCCGGCGAGTAGCGCGGCGCGCTCCGGGTCGCCTTCGAACGAACGGGTGCCGACGACGGCGCTACGCTGGTAATCCAGATCCAGCACCGGCGCGAAGCTCAGGTCGAGGCCGACCGCCAGCACTTCGGTGGCCATGATCCAGCCGCACTGCTCGGCCAGATACTCGGCGTTCGGGTTGTCAGCGATGGCGCGCATGGCTGGCAGACGCACGAAACCCTGACGCAGACGCTGGACGCGACCGCCTTCCTGATCGACAGCCAACAGCAAGTCCGGACGAATGGCACGGATCGCCGCGCTCAACTCGCGCACCTGGCGCGGATGCTCGATGTTGCGGGCAAAGATGATCAGGCCGCCCACTTCGGGCTGGCGCAATAATTGGCGATCTTCGGCCGTCAGCCAGGTACCGGCGACGTCCACCATCAACGAGCCTTGCAGGCCAGCAGTCATAGAGATTCCTTGAAAACGAAAAACCCGTCACCCACAAAATCACCACCTGGGGCATTGCCCGGCGGGTCGGTGATTTCAATGAGAAACGGGTTCAGAACGAGAGTCGACATGGGCGGCTAGCTTAGCGGATGTCAGCTGCCGCGCCCACCCATGGACGGTTAAACCTTGGCAGGTGCCGGTGCGGACTTGCTGCGTGGTCGCAACTGCGCAGTGGCCATGGCTGTGTCGGTGACGCCGGTTTCAGCACGCATGCCGGCTGCCAGGAACGGCACCATCAGACGCATCACCTGCTCAATGGAGGTGTTAACGCCGAAGTCGGTCTCGGCAATCGCGCGCAGGGCTTTGATACCCGACATGCTGAATGCTGCGGCACCGAGCATGAAGTGCACGCGCCAGAACAGTTCGATCGGAGGAATGCGCGGGGCGGCTTCGTTCACCAAGAGCATGTAGCGACGGAAAACCTTGCCGTACATGTCTTCCAGATAACGGCGCAGGTGGCCCTGGCTCTGACTGAATGCCAGACCGAGCAAGCGCATGAAAATCGATAGATCGTTGCCGCTACGTGGCTGCACCACCAGCGCTTGCTCGACGAGAATTTCCAGCAGTTCTTCGAGCGAAGGCTTGTTCTCTGGCTTGGCCTGGCGGCGCTCCAGCTCTTTGTCGAGGCTGATGCAGAACGGACCGAGGAAGCGTGAGAAAACCGCCTGGATCAGCGCCTTCTTCGAGCCGAAGTGATAGTTCACCGCAGCGAGGTTGACCCCTGCCTTGCTGGTGATCAGACGCAATGAGGTTTCAGCGAAACCTTTTTCCGCGAACAGCTGTTCTGCAGCATCAAGAATGCGTTCAACGGTTTCCGACTGGGCCATGGCTACTCCGCCTGACAAACACTTGTTTGAAACATACGTTTCAGCCTATGCCTTGTCAAGCCTGCCAGTTCGTTTTGGGAATGGTCGGTCAGTTATTTAACCACAACAAGGACGCCACATTAATCGACGTCGTCACTGACCGTCCGGCGGCATGGCAAAAAACGATCATTGCCAAGACTGCTTCACTGTATATAATCCCAGTCACTGTATAAAAAGACAGAGCGATCAATATGCTTAAGCTGACGCCACGCCAAGCCGAGATTCTGGCCTTTATCAAACGCTGCCTCGAAGACAACGGCTACCCGCCGACCCGTGCGGAAATCGCTCAGGAACTGGGTTTCAAATCGCCCAACGCGGCCGAAGAGCACCTCAAGGCACTCGCCCGTAAAGGCGCGATCGAGATGACTCCGGGTGCCTCTCGCGGCATTCGCATCCCCGGCTTCGAAGCCAAGGTCGACGAATCCACGCTGCCGATCATCGGTCGAGTGGCTGCCGGCGCGCCGATTCTCGCCCAGCAGCACATCGAAGAGTCCTGCAACATCAACCCGGCCTTCTTTCATCCGCGCGCCGACTACCTGTTGCGCGTACACGGCATGAGCATGAAGGACATCGGTATTTTCGACGGCGACTTGCTGGCGGTTCACACCACCCGCGAGGCACGCAACGGTCAGATCGTGGTTGCCCGGATCGGCGACGAAGTCACCGTCAAACGCTTCAAGCGTGACGGCAGCAAAGTCTGGCTGATTGCCGAAAACCCCGAGTTCGCCCCTATCGAAGTCAACCTGAAAGACCAGGAACTGGTCATCGAAGGCTTGAGTGTCGGCGTCATCCGCCGCTAAAGGAGGCTTTATGCAGTTCCCACACGCACCTCAGCAAACACAACTGCCGTTGTTCGAAGCGTTTCTGGCGCAGCCCATCGCCCCCATCCTCAAGGATGTCGTCGAGCGTCCGTGGAATACCGAACCTGAAGCGTTCAGCGAGCTGTCACTGCGCGGTGCGGCCGGGAACTGCCTGAACCTGCTGGCACCGATTCTTCGCGAACTGAGCGAGGATCAGGACGCACGCTGGCTGACCCTGATTGCACCGCCTGCCAGCCTGACCCAGACCTGGCTGCGGGACGCTGGATTGAATCGCGAACGCATCCTGCTGTTGCAACCACGCGGCGCCCAAAGCGCTCAGCAATTGGCCTGCGAAGCATTACGCCTGGGCCGCAGCCATACAGTCGTCACGTGGCTGAATCCACTGAGCGCAGGATCACGGCAACAGCTGATCAGCGCCGCCCGTACCGGGGACGCTCAAAGCCTGAACATTCGTTTGGGGTGATTCAGCAACAATGCGCGCCATGTAAAGCGCAGGGCTTCTCCAGGGATAGAGAAGCCGATCTGAAGCAGTAACCGACAGACAGCGGATCAATGAAGAACCCGCGGCCCCTCATCCTTATCGAATTCGCCTTCAACCATACGCCCCGCCATTTGCACGCCGACGCTCAACATCGCCTTGGCAATTTCAACGTGCTGGCCTTGCAGAAACGCCTTGGCATCCTCGGAGAAATCCAGAGTTACCAGAGAACCCTCGTCCTCGGCCCTGCGCAGTTCGATTCGGCCGTCTGGTAGCTCGACAATTTCTAGAAAGGACGTTGGCATATAGGTCTGTTCTCCACGAAAGGCAGGGATTATATAGACATCATTCAGGCTTCGCTCGGGATCTTGACCAGCAGCACGCCTCTCGTCGCCGCCAGTCCACAGTTCCTCAGCACTCGTTCAAGCCTTCGCGGAAACGGATCGCCAGCCCCTTGAGGTTCTGCCGCCAGCTCTCGAGCTCTTCGCGGCTCAGCTCTTCAACCGCCTCTTCTTCATCCAGATTCACCGCCTGAATCAACGGCTGCGTCACATCGCCCTTCGGCTTGTGTGGCACCCGTGGCGGCTGAAACAGCGCCGAGTGCGCGGCCAGCAATTTAGCCAGCCAAGTCTCCCGATTGCCTGCCAGCTCGATCATCTCCGCCAGCTCAGGAATGGCAATCGACTCCAGCACTTCGCGGGTCAGCAGAGCTTCCGCCCGCGACGCATTGGCTTGCGGCAAACGATAGAAGCCGGCGATTTCATGACACAGCCCCAACAACGCACCGTAGAGATGAAACAGTGCGGATTCGCGCCCGGCCTGAATCAGCGCCAGCGAATTCATCGCCCGCCCCTCTTCGGCCCTGGCCAGCGCTTCCAGCGACAAACCCGCGAAATAGATCTTCTGATTGGTACGGGTATAGAGTTCGTGGGCCATGTCGGCACTCTCCACAACGAAATAATTGCTTCACACAGGCCGGACAGTGTCATGGATCAGCCGATCCGACCGCAAGCATTAAACAAAAAGGCCGCATGAAAACCCGAAGGTTGTCATGCGGCCTTTTGTGTTGAAGATGCCCAGTCAGGGCACCTTCAGATCAGCGATTGCTCAAGCCTTGGCTTTCGCGGGACGCTTGTCTTCGACCGTCCACTTGCCACCGTCAAAGAACGCTTTCCAGCCAGTCGGCTTGCCGTCGACTTCGGTCTGAACATACTGCTCTTTGGTCTTGCGGCTGTAGCGGATCACGGCTGGCAGGCCATCCGGATCCTTCTGCGGCGCTTCGCACAGGAAGTGGTACTTCGGATCGATCTCGTCCTTGTGCGGCAGAATCTCGATCACCAGCGGAGCACGGGTCTCGCGGTTTTTCGGGAACTGACTGGCTGCCAGGAACAGACCGGACGCACCGTCGCGCAGGATGTAGGTGTCGTTGACCTTTTCGCATTTCAGCTCAGGCATCTTCACCGGATCCATCTTCGGCGGCGCCGCGTCACCGCTTTTCAGCAGTTTGCGGGTGTTCTTGCACGTCGGGTTGGTGCAACCGAAGAACTTGCCGAAACGGCCGGTCTTGAGCTGCATCTCGCTGCCGCACTTGTCGCATTCCAGGCTCGGACCTTCGTAGCCCTTGATGCGATAGCTGCCTTCTTCGATTTCGTAGCCGGCGCAATCCGGGTTGTTACCGCAGATGTGCAGCTTGCGCTTCTCGTCGAGCAGGTAAGCGTCCATCGCTGTGCTGCAGATCGGGCAGCGATGCTTGCCGCGCAGCACCAGGGATTCCGACTCACCCTCGTCATCCGCCGCGATTTCGTCGCCCGGCACCAGGTTGACGGTGGCCTTGCAGCGCTCTTTCGGCGGCAGGCTGTAACCCGAGCAGCCGAGGAACACGCCGGTCGATGCAGTACGGATCTGCATTGGACGGCCGCAAGTGGTGCACGGAATATCGGTCATCACCGGCTGGTTGGCACGCATGCCGGCTTCCGGATTCTCCGCCACTTCAAGTTTTTTCTTGAAGTCGCCGTAGAACTCGTCCAGCACGTTTTTCCAGTCGCGTTCACCCTGGGCCACGTCATCGAGATTCTCTTCCATGCCGGCGGTGAAGCCGTAGTCCATGAGATTCGAGAAGCTTTCCGACAGACGCTCGGTAACGATGTCGCCCATCTTTTCCGAATAGAAACGACGGTTGTGCAGGGTCACGTAGCCGCGATCCTGAATGGTCGAGATGATCGCTGCGTAGGTCGAAGGACGGCCGATGCCGCGTTTTTCCATTTCCTTCACCAGGCTGGCTTCCGAATAACGGGCCGGCGGCTTGGTGAAATGCTGGGACGGATCGAGCTTGATCAGCTTCATCACGTCGCCCTGCGCCATGTCCGGCAGAACGTCATCGTCGCCAGGCTTGGTGATCTGCGGCAGCACACGAGTGTAACCGTCGAACTTCAGGATGCGGCCCTTGGCGCGCAGCTCGAAGTCGCCGGCAGCGACGCTGACGGTGGTCGACAGGTATTGCGCCGGCAGCATCTGGCAAGCAAGGAACTGGCGCCAGATCAGCTCGTAGAGGCGCTCAGCGTCGCGCTCCATGCCGGCCAGCTTGGCGGGCGTGGTGTTGGCGTCGGAAGGACGAATCGCTTCGTGAGCCTCTTGTGCGCCTTCTTTGCTGCTGTAGACGTTCGGCGATTCCGGCAGGTACTTCTTGCCGAACTCGGTTTCGATGTAATCGCGCGCCATTGCCACGGCATCAGCCGAGAGGTTGGTCGAGTCGGTACGCATATAAGTGATGTAGCCGGCTTCGTACAGACGCTGGGCCATCATCATGGTTTTCTTCACACCGAAGCCCAGGCGGTTGCTCGCGGCCTGTTGCAGTGTGGAGGTGATGAACGGTGCCGACGGCTTGCTGCTGGTCGGTTTGTCTTCACGCTTGACGATGCTGTAGCTGGAGGATTTGAGCTTCTCCAGCGCAGCCGTCGCCTGCGCTTCATTCAGCGGCTTGAAGGCTTCGCCTTTCTCGCGAGCCACTTCGAAACGCACGGTCGAGCCTTTGGCGGTGCCGAGATCGGCATGCACTTCCCAGTATTCTTCCGGGTTGAACGCACGGATCTCGCGCTCACGCTCCACCACCAGCTTCACGGCAACCGATTGCACGCGACCGGCGGACAGGCCACGGGCGATCTTCGCCCACAGCAGCGGCGAGACCATGTAGCCCACAACGCGATCGAGGAAACGACGAGCCTGCTGAGCATTCACTCGATCGATGTCGAGTTCGCCCGGCTCCGAGAAGGCTTCCTGAATCGCCTTCTTGGTGATTTCGTTGAACACCACGCGCTTATAGCGGCTGTCGTCACCACCGATGGCTTCGCGCAGGTGCCAGGCAATGGCTTCCCCCTCGCGATCCAAGTCGGTTGCGAGATAGATGGTGTCAGCATCCTTGGCGAGCCGGCGCAGCTCTTCGATGACCTTTTCCTTGCCCGGGAGGATCTCGTACTTGGCTTTCCAGCCGTGCTCGGGATCGACACCCATGCGCGAGACCAGCTGCTTGCGCGCCTTCTCTTTCGGCGACAGCGCTGGCGCTTCGCCCGCAGCAGCCTTGCCGCGCTTGGCGGCAGGCTCCTTGCTGGCGCTAGCCGAACCGCTGGTGGGCAGGTCTCGGATATGGCCGATACTCGACTTCACCACGTATTGGTTGCCCAGATACTTGTTGATGGTCTTGGCCTTAGCCGGGGATTCCACAATGACCAGCGATTTGCCCATGGATCAGAAAATTCCTGAATTCTAGAAGTGAAAGGCGGTTGGCGCCTGACGCGGCACCGCTATATATAGTGGCTACAAGGTGAGGTCAAGCGCAGGGTTTTGCGCGCACTCGCCTTACGGCTTCGAAAAAAGGCTCGGTTCGGCTTGCACCAAAGCAAAGCGTGGGACCTGCTCCCCGTCAACCTCGACGGACTCCAGGAACATGCTCAAGGGACGTACCCAGAAGCCGTAATCGCCATACAGGGCTTGGTAAAAGACCACTTCTTCTTCGGTCTCGGAATGCCGCGCAACACTGAATACGCGGTACTGCGGACCTTTGTAATGTTGGTAGAGCCCAGGTTGTATCGGCATGCTTCGGCCCTCACTCAAATTTTTTCAAAATAAAAACAAAAATAAATCCGCAAAAACAAAAACCGGGGCACTTGGCCCCGGCTTCCATCGACGAGACGCTTAAACGCGTTCGAAGACGGTGGAGATGCCTTGGCCGAGGCCAATGCACATGGTGGCCACCCCGAAGGTGCCGCCATTCTGCTTCATCACGTTCAGCAAGGTGCCGGAAATACGGGCACCGGAGCAACCGAACGGGTGACCCAGGGCGATCGCGCCGCCGTGCAGGTTAACCTTCTCATTCATCTTGTCGAGCACTTTCAGGTCTTTCAGCACTGGCAGGGCCTGTGCGGCGAACGCTTCGTTGAGCTCGAAGAAGTCGATATCGTTGATACCCAGGCCGGCACGTTTCAGTGCTTTCTGAGTAGCCGGTACCGGACCATAGCCCATGATGGCCGGGTCCACACCCGCTACCGCCATCGAGCGAATCACGGCCAGAGGCTGGATACCCAGGTCCTGTGCACGCTGCGCCGACATCACGATCATGCACGAAGCACCATCGGTGATCTGCGACGAAGTACCGGCCGTCACGGTGCCGCCCTTTGGATTGAACGCCGGCTTCAGAGCCGCCAGACTTTCCAGGGTGGTTTCCGGACGAATGGTTTCGTCGTAGTCGAAGGTTTTCAGGAAACCGTTCTCGTCGTAACCCTGCATCGGGATGATTTCGTCCTTGAACTTGCCTTCCACAGTCGCTTTATGAGCGAGCTGGTGGGAACGCACGCCAAAGGCGTCCTGCTGTTCGCGAGTGATGCCGTGCATTTTGCCCAGCATTTCAGCGGTCAGGCCCATCATGCCCGAGGCTTTCGCCGCGTACAGGGACATGTGCGGGTTCGGATCGACACCGTGCATCATGCTCACGTGACCCATATGCTCGACGCCGCCAACCACGAACACGTCACCGTTACCGGTCATGATCGCTTGCGCAGCAGTGTGCAGCGCGCTCATCGACGAGCCGCACAGACGACTGACGGTCTGGCCGGCCGAGGTGTGCGGGATCTGGGTCATCAGCGACGCCATGCGCGCGATGTTCCAGCCTTGTTCCAGGGTCTGGTTCACACAGCCCCAGATCACGTCCTCGACTTCGGCAGGATCGACCTTGGTGTTGCGTTCCAGCAATTTGCTGATCAGGTGCGCCGACATGTCTTCGGCGCGGGTGTTGCGGTGCATGCCGCCCTTGGAGCGGCCCATCGGAGTACGACCGAAGTCGACAATCACGACGTCTCTAGGATTCAAGCTCATAAGTTCACTCTCACTCTAGTTGGGGGCGCTTAACCGAAGAAGCTCTGGCCGTTCTTGGCCATTTCGCGCAGCTTCGCGGTCGGGTGGTACAGCGCGCCCAAATCAGCGTACTGGTCGGCCAGGGCAACGAACTCGGCAACACCGATCGAGTCGATGTAGCGCAGTGCACCGCCACGGAATGGAGGGAAACCAATACCGTAGACCAGACCCATGTCGGCTTCGGCGGCGGTTTCGACGATGCCGTCTTCCAGGCAACGCACGGTTTCCAGGCACAGCGGGATCATCATCCAGTTGATGATGTCTTCGTCAGTGACTTCGCGCTGCTCGTAGACGATCGGCTTGAGCACTTCCAGTACCGACGGATCGGCGACTTTCTTCTGCTTGCCTTTCTTGTCGGCCTCGTAGGCATAGAAGCCTTTACCGTTCTTCTGACCGAGACGCTTGGCTTCGTAAAGCACGTCAATGGCCGAACGACGGTCGTCCTTCATGCGGTCCGGGAAGCCTTCGGCCATCACGTCACGACCGTGGTGACCGGTGTCGATGCCGACCACGTCCATCAGGTACGCCGGGCCCATTGGCCAGCCGAATTTTTCCATGATCTTGTCGATACGGACGAAGTCCACACCGGCGCTGACCAGCTTGGCGAAACCGCCGAAGTACGGGAACAGTACGCGGTTGACCAGGAAGCCCGGGCAGTCGTTGACGACGATCGGGTTCTTGCCCATTTTCTTCGCGTAGGCAACGGTGGTGGCAATCGCCAGCTCGCTGGACTTCTCGCCACGGATCACTTCCACCAGAGGCATCATGTGTACCGGGTTGAAGAAGTGCATGCCGACGAAGTTTTCCGGACGCTTGAGGGCCTTGGCCAGCAGGCTGATGGAAATGGTCGAGGTGTTGGACGCGAGGATGGTGTCCTCTTTGACCTTGTCTTCGACTTCCGCCAGAACGGCTTGCTTGACCTTCGGGTTCTCGACCACGGCTTCAACGACCAGGTCGACGTGACCGAAATCACCGTAGGACAGGGTCGGACGAATGCCGTTGAGCACTTCAGCCATTTTCGCGGCGGTCATGCGGCCTTTATCAACGCGACCGACCAGCAGCTTGGCGGCTTCAGCCAGACCTTGCTCGATGCCGTGCTCGTTGATGTCCTTCATCAGGATCGGCGTACCTTTGGAAGCCGACTGATAGGCGATACCGCCCCCCATGATGCCGGCGCCCAGTACGGCAGCCTGCTTCACGTCCTTGGCGATTTCGTCGTAGGCCTTGGCCTTTTTCTTCAGTTCCTGATCGTTCAGGAACAGACCGATCAAGCTCTGCGCGGCAGAGGTCTTGGCCAGTTTCACGAAACCTGCGGCTTCGACTTCCAGCGCCTTGTCACGACCGAAGTTCGCGGCTTTCTGGATGGTCTTGATCGCTTCGACCGGGGCCGGGTAGTTCGGGCCAGCCTGGCCAGCCACGAAACCTTTGGCGGTTTCGAAAGCCATCATTTGTTCAATGGCGTTCAGCTTGAGCTTTTCCAGCTTGGGCTGGCGCTTGGCCTTGTAGTCGAACTCACCGGAGACGGCGCGCTTGATCAGCTCAAGGGCGGCATCCTGCAGTTTTTCAGGGGCAACCACGGCATCGACGGCGCCGACTTTCAGCGCGTCTTCAGGACGGTTTTCCTTGCCGGCGGCAATCCACTCGATGGCGTTGTCGGCACCGATCAGGCGCGGCAGACGCACGGTACCGCCGAAGCCCGGGTAGATGCCCAGCTTGACTTCCGGCAGACCGATCTTGGCCTTGGTCGACATGACGCGGTAGTCCGCTGCCAGGCACATTTCCAGGCCGCCACCCAGGGCGATGCCGTTGATCGCGGCGACGGTCGGAACGTTGAGGTCTTCGAAATCGCTGAAGATCTTGTTGGCTTCGAGATTGCCAGCAACCAGCTCGGCATCCGGCAGCTTGAAGTTGTCGACAAATTCGGTGATGTCGGCGCCGACGATGAACACGTCCTTGCCACTGCTGACGATCACGCCCTTGATCGAAGCATCTGCCTTGATGGTGTCTACGGCCTGACGCAGTTCGTTCAGGGTAAGACGGTTGAACTTGTTGACGGACTCACCCTTGAGGTCGAATTTCAATTCGACGATGCCACTTTCAAGAGCTTTAACCGTGATGGCTTTACCTTCGTAAATCATCAACTGATCTCCACGATATGGAAGCTGAACAGTACACGTCGGACGCAGGCAAATGGCTCGGCAGGACGTTTTTTCGTCGATGCTGACACTCATCCACCCGGCACACCCGCCAACGCGATAGTCGGGATTCTGTAGGAGCAGTCTGCAATACAAACGCTCAATTCATACGCCCGTTTGATTTGGGTACGCCACCTTCACGGAATTTCCGACAATTGTCAATCGCCCTAAATACGGGTTGAAATGCGACTTTGCGGTCATTTCTGTAGGACGCAGCCCGGCCACACACGCTTGCATGTGAGGGCATTCATAAGATTAATAGTTAGAAAAGTCGCCCTAATTCACCGCAAGCCTTGTTTAACAGGCTACGCTGGCTGGACTACGAAGGAAAACAGGCGCAAATTTGCTGACCGGATGACCCCGGTTCAACGCCAAAAAGAATTTCCGGCCTGCCTGGCCAACCCCGCCCGATGAATCATGTCGGGCTTTTTATTGCGCGTCTGCCAGACGTTTCGCACCGTTGCAGCGCGAAAAGTCCGCAAGTCATGCCAGCGCTTTCAGCGTGGCATCAATCTCCAGCAAAACCGACGCCTCACCCTTCTCGCCCCAATAGAGGGCGATCATCTGCTTATCCGCCTCGACCTTGAAAACGTTGCCTGGCAATTTTTCGAAATGATTCAGCAGCTGTGGATCCTCACAGACTTCCTGCCACTGATTCACCCAAACCCCCGGGGATTTCTGCCAATACGTCCAGCACGCCGGCTGCTTGCCACGGCGTGGCCGATGGTATTGCGCGCACGGGTTTGGCGGCTCCTGGCTCAGCCAGTGCGGCCACTCCTGGGGCGCCAGCTGCATGGCCAGCCCGATGCGCCGAGCCTCGGTGCGCAAGGCTATCCGGCCACTCTGTGCACGGGACGGACGCAACCACGCAAGCGGACTCAACACCACCAGCAGGATTGACACCACCAGCCAGACCGTCATATCTCTACTCCCGTTTTGTCATGAGCCCATTGCGTCACTTTGGAACCAATGCGCTTGAAACCAGCCATACTTAACAATATTGATCCCTCACGAGGAGCACCTCATGCCCTACCACCATATCCTGGTCGCCGTAGATCTGACCGAAGAGTGCGACCCTGTGATCCACCGCGCCCGAGAGCTGTCGGTGAGCAATGGCGCCAAGCTGTCGCTGGTGCATATCGTTGAACCGATGGCCATGGCCTTCGGCGGTGACGTACCGATGGATCTGTCACAACTGCAACAACAACAGTTCGATCAGGCCAAGGAACGCTTGGAACGCCTGAAGCACAAGTACACCGAGCTCGAGGGCGCCAACTGCCACCTGACCTACGGCCAGCCGCGTCAGGAAATCCACCATTTCGCCAAGGAACAGGAATGCGACCTGATCGTGGTCGGCAGCCATGGCCGGCATGGTCTGGCGCTGTTGCTGGGCTCGACCGCCAATGACGTGCTGCACGGCGCACCTTGCGATGTGCTGGCAGTGCACTTGGTCAAACGCTGATCCCAGGCACTTGTGAAAAGCTAAAAAGCCCGGCGCCCATCACTGGACGCCGGGCTTTTTCATGCCTTGAAACAATCAGGCGTCCAGCTCGGCCCAACGCTCCACCAGCGCATCCAGCTCAGCCTGCAACTGCTCCAGAGCAGCAATCACCTTGGCCGTCTCGGCCGGCGGACGCTGATAGAAGCCGGCCTCAGCCATTTCAGCCTCGACAGCAGCAATCTGCTGCTCTTTAGCGTCGATGTCGCCCGGCAGCGCTTCCAGCTCGCGCTGGAGCTTGTAGCTCAGTTTCTTCTTCGCAGCCGGGGCCGCAGCGACTGGTGCGGCAACCGGAGCCGGTTCGGCAGTGACCACCGCCGAGTTCAGGTCGGCCTTGCCGGATTTGCTTTCGGTCACGCCCAGCAGACGCGGCGAACCGCCCTGACGGATCCAGTCCTGATAGCCGCCAACATACTCGCGAACCTTGCCTTCACCTTCAAAGACCAGAGTGCTGGTAACCACGTTGTCGAGGAATGCCCGGTCGTGGCTGACCATCAGCACAGTGCCGTTGAAGGTCAGCAGCACTTCTTCGAGCAGCTCGAGGGTTTCCACGTCGAGGTCGTTGGTCGGTTCGTCGAGTACCAGCAGGTTCGCCGGCTTGCTGAACAATTTGGCCAGCAACAGACGCGCACGCTCACCACCGGACAACGCCTTCACCGGCGTGCGGGCACGCTGCGGGCTGAACAGGAAGTCGCCGAGGTAGCTCAGCACGTGGCGGCTCTGGCCGTCGATATCGATGAAGTCGCGACCTTCGGCGACGTTATCGATCACGGTCTTTTCCAGATCCAGCTGATGACGCAACTGGTCGAAGTAGGCCACGTCGATCTTGGTGCCCTCTTCCACTTTGCCGCTGGTCGGTTGCAGACCGCTGAGCATCAGTTTCAACAGGGTGGTCTTGCCGGTACCGTTGGCGCCGAGCAGGCCGATCCGGTCGCCGCGTTGCAGCACCATGGAGAAGTCGCGGATCAGGAACGGGCCGCCCGGATGCGCGAAGCTCACGTTATCCAGCACCATCACCTGCTTGCCGGACTTCTCCGCCGTTTCCAGCTGGATGTTGGCCTTGCCGGTGCGCTCGCGACGTTCGCTGCGCTCCACGCGCAATGCTTTCAGCGCACGTACGCGGCCTTCGTTACGGGTGCGACGGGCCTTGATGCCCTGGCGAATCCACACTTCTTCCTGGGCCAGACGCTTGTCGAACAGCGCGTTGGCGGTTTCTTCGGCGGCCAGTGCGGCTTCTTTATGGACGAGGAAACTGGCGTAGTCGCCGTTCCAGTCGATCAGGCCACCGCGATCCAGTTCGAGGATGCGGGTGGCGAGGTTTTGCAGGAAAGAACGGTCGTGCGTGATGAACAGCACGGCGCCCTGGAAATCCTTCAGCGCTTCTTCAAGCCAGGCAATCGCACCGATGTCCAGGTGGTTGGTTGGCTCGTCGAGCAGCAGCAGATCCGGCTCGGACACCAGCGCCTGCGCCAGCAACACGCGACGACGCCAGCCGCCGGACAGTTCGGCGAGGGTCTTGTCGGCCGGCAGTTGCAGGCGGCTCAGGGTGCTGTCGACCAGGGTCTGCAAGCGCCAGCCATCGCGCGCTTCGAGGTCGTGCTGAACGTGCATCAACTTGTCCAGATCGGCATCGGTGACGATGTTCTGGCTCAGGTGATGGTATTCGGCGAGCAAGGCGCCAACGCCGTCGAGGCCTTCGGCAACCACGTCGAACACTGTCCGCTCGTCGGCCACCGGCAATTCCTGTGGCAATTCACCGATTTTCAGACCGGGGGCACGCCACACCGAGCCGTCATCAGGCTTCTGGTCGCCCTTGACCAGTTTCATCATGCTGGATTTGCCAGTGCCGTTGCGGCCGATGATGCACACCCGCTCACCACGGGCGATCTGCCAGGACACCTTGTCCAACAACGGCATCGCGCCGAATGCAAGGGACACATCGCTGAATTTGAGCAGGGTCATGAGCTTCTCCAAAAACCGGGCGCGCATTCTACCTGAATCGGGGCCCGAGCAGGCCGGCAATTTCGCCGCTGACGCACTCTGCACAACAATTGTTGCGAACTTGTGCTGCAAGGCCGGCAAAGCTTTCGCCCCCTGCTGGCAAAAGGCTAAGCTACAGACAATTCAGTGCGGGTTTTGGGCCGGCACTTGTCATGATTTCTCTGCCCGGATGTCTCATGCGCAGTCGCCTCTTCAGTGTTTTGTCATGTTTGCTGCTTTCCGCCGCTGCCGTTCAATCCGCCCAGGCGGTGGACCTGTCCACCCAACGCCAGTATTACGATGAAGCCAAGCGCGCCCTGGCCAAGGGCGACACCGGCCCGTATTTCCGTTACAGCCAGGCCCTCGCCGATTATCCGCTGGAGCCATACCTGGCTTACGACGAGCTGACCGCCCGGCTGAAAACCGCCAGCAACGCGGAGATCGAAAAATTCCTCGCCGAACACGGCGACCTGCCCCAGGCCAACTGGATGAAGTTGCGCTGGCTGCGCTGGCTGGCCGATCGCGGCGATTGGGCGACGTTCGTCAAGTATTACGACCCCAAGCTGAACTTCACCGAACTGGACTGCCTGAACGCGCAGTACCAGATCAGCCACAACAAGAAGGCCGAGGGCTACGCCAACGCCGAGAAGCTTTGGCTGACCGGCAAATCCCAGCCCGCTGCCTGTGATGCGCTGTTCGGCATGTGGGCCGCCGAGGGTCAACTGACCGAACAGAAACGCTGGGAACGCGCCAAACTTGCCGCCCAGCACCGCAACTATCCGCTGGCCAACAGCCTGGTCAACGGCCTGACCACCCTCGCCCCGCGCGGTCGCCTGCTGGTAGACGTGGCGCAGAAACCGGAACTGCTCAACCAGCCGTCGCGCTTCACGCCGGCCGATGAACCGATGTCTGACGTGGTCAGCCTCGGCCTGCGCCGCCTCGCGCGCCAGGACCCGGACAAGGCCATGGCCCTGCTCGACGGTTATGCCAGCAGCATGCATTTCTCACGGGATGAAAAAGTCGCGATCGCCCGGGAAATCGGCCTGACCCTCGCCCGTCGCTTCGACAGCCGCGCGCTGGACGTGATGACCAAATACGACCCTGAACTGCGCGACAACACGGTGTCCGAATGGCGCCTGCGCCTGCTGCTGCGTCTGGCGCGCTGGGACGACGCCTACCAGTTGACCCGCCGTCTGCCGCAGGATCTGGCCACTACCAACCGCTGGCGCTACTGGCAGGCCCGCAGTCTGGAACTGGCGCAACCGCAGAACCCGGAAGCGCAGACGCTGTACAAGAATCTGTCGCGGGAGCGTGATTTCTACGGTTTCCTCGCCGCCGACCGCTCGCAGTCGCCTTACTCGCTGAACAACAAGCCGCTGGTGCTCAGTCAGGCGCTGATCAACAAGGTGCGCAACACCCCTGGCGTGCGTCGTGCGCTGGAGTTCCACGCCCGTGGGCAGATCGTCGACGGTCGCCGCGAGTGGTATCACGTCAGCCGGCATTTCAGCCGCGACGAAATGGTCGCCCAGGCGAAACTGGCCTACGACCTGAAATGGTACTTCCCGGCCATCCGCACCATCAGTCAGGCGCAGTACTGGGATGATCTGGACATCCGTTTCCCGATGGCCCACCGCGACACTCTGGTGCGCGAAGCCAAGGTGCGTGGCCTGCATTCGAGCTGGGTATTCGCCATCACCCGTCAGGAAAGTGCATTCATGGACGACGCCCGCTCCAGCGTCGGCGCCAGCGGCCTGATGCAACTGATGCCCGGCACCGCCAAGGAAACCGCGCGCAAGTTCAGCATTCCGCTGGCCTCGCCACAGCAGGTGCTCGATCCGGATAAAAACATCCAGCTCGGTGCCGCTTACCTGAGCCAGGTGCACAGCCAGTTCAACGGCAACCGCGTGCTCGCCTCTGCCGCCTACAACGCCGGCCCCGGCCGTGTGCGCCAGTGGCTGCGCGGCGCCGACCACCTGAGCTTCGACGTCTGGGTGGAAAGCATCCCGTTCGACGAAACCCGCCAGTACGTGCAGAACGTGCTGTCCTACTCGGTGATCTACGGCCAGAAACTCAACTCACCGCAACCGCTGGTGGACTGGCATGAGCGGTATTTCGACGATCAGTGATCGGGGCGTGTTTCTCCGATAGATCGACGTAAACAAAAATGCCCGCATCGAGAGATGCGGGCATTTTTTATGGCGTTCTACTAGGTCGATTACTAGGTCGGTTACTTAGTCGGTTACTTAGTCGGTTACTTAGTCGGTTACTTAGTCGGTTACTTGGTCGGTTACTTGGTCGGTCGAAGCCTGATGACCATCATTGAACTGCAACGCCGCCAACCGCGCATACAACGGATTACTCGCAATCAACTCCTGATGCGTGCCGATCGCAACCAGTTTGCCTTGATCCATCACCGCGATCCGGTCGGCGTTTTTCACCGTGGCCAACCGGTGGGCGATGACCAGTGTGGTGCGGTTTTGCATCAGGCTCGGCAGCGCTTGCTGGATCAGGTGTTCGCTCTGGGCGTCGAGGGCGCTGGTGGCTTCGTCGAGCAGCAGGATCGGCGCGTCGACCAGCAGCGCCCGGGCGATTGCCAGGCGCTGGCGTTGTCCACCAGACAGGCCGAGGCCGCCGTCACCCAGATGGGTCTGATAACCGTCGGGCATCTGTTCGATGAAATCATGGGCGTGGGCGATTTTCGCGGCTTCCCGCACCTGCTCCAGCGTGGCGGTCGGGCAGCCGTAGCGAATGTTCTCTTCGACACTGCCGAAGAACAGCGCCGGGGTTTGCGAGACCAGCGCGAAGCAGCGACGCAGGTCCAGAGGATCGAGGCTCGTCAGTGGCACGCCATCGATCAGGATCCGCCCCTCCCGGGGATCGTAAAAACGCAGCAACAAGTCATACACCGTGGACTTGCCCGCGCCGGACGGCCCCACAAGCGCCAGAGTTTCCCCCGCATTAATCGTCAGACTCAAACCATCGACAGCAAGGCTTTCGGGACGCGAAGGGTAGGAAAAACGCACATCCTGCAACTCCAGCTCGCCTTTGACCCGTTCCGGCAGCGTCACCATTCCCGTGGTCGGTGGCTGGATGATGTTCTCCGAACGCAGCAATTCAGCGATGCGCTCGGCGGCGCCGGCTGCTCGCTGCAATTCACCGATGACCTCACTCAACGTGCCAAACGCACTGCCGACGATCAGGCTGTAGAACACGAACGCCGCCAGTTCACCGGCAGAAATCCGCCCGGCAATCACGTCCATGCCGCCGACCCACAACATCACCGCGACGGCGCCAAGCACCAGCACGATCACCAGCGTGATCAGCCAGGCCCGCTGGAAAATCCGTTTGCGCGCGGTCTCGAACGCTTGCTCGACGGTGCTGGCGAAACGCTGCTCGTCCTGCACCTGATGGTTGTAGGCCTGCACGGTCTTGATCTGGCCGAGGGTTTCCGAGACGTAGCTGCCAATGTCGGCGATCCGGTCCTGACTCAGCCGGGAGAGGTTACGCACGCGGCGGCCGAAAATCAGGATCGGCGCAATCACCAACGGCAGTGCGATCACCACGATGCTGGTGAGCTTTGGGTTGGTGATGAACAGCAGCACCACACCGCCAATAACCATCAGTAAATTGCGCAGGAACAGCGACAGCGACGAGCCGATCACCGACTGCAGCAGCGTGGTGTCAGCGGTCAACCTCGACTGGATTTCCGAGCTGCGGTTGTCCTCGTAAAAGCCGGGATGCAGGTACACCAGATGGTTGAACACCTGCCGGCGAATGTCAGCCACCACGCGTTCACCGATCCAGGACACCAGATAAAACCGCGCAAAGGTGCCGACCGCAAGACCGAACACCAACAGCATGAACAGGCCGATGGATTGGTTAAGCAGGTGCGGCGACTGGGTCATGAAGCCTTGATCGACCAGCAACTTGATGCCCTGCCCCATCGACAGGGTGATGCCCGCCGTGACGATCAGCGCGAGCAGTGCGCCGAAAGCCGGCCAGCGATAAGGGGCAAGGAAATGACTGGTCAGGCGCAGGGCCCGGCGGTGGCGCGAGGAAAGCATCGGGATCATTCAGGTTCACGTCGTGTGCTGATTAATGGGGCCAGCCTGGACACTCAATGGGGTGGAACTCTGTAAATCACAATGAGTCAGGTTAAATATGACCGGCAAGACTACCCCCTAGATGCTATTGGTCTAAGGTCCGGGTTGAGACAGACGGTCATTTCTGTTTGAGTGGAGATGCCGTTCCGGACCGACCGCAGGGAGTTGTCACAGCCTGGTCACCTGACGGTTTTAATCTAGGCACACAACCTGATGAGGAGACAGGCCATGTCCTTGCAAAACAGCAGCGAAGACAAGATTGAAGTGATCCGCACCAAGCCCGGCCAACCTCTGGGTTGCTCGATCATCGATGAAAACGGGCGTGAAATCGAGATCACTGAAGACATGATCCAGGACGCCTGCCGCGAACTGGAGAAGCGATTGGTCAAGCCTGCCGAACAAGAGTGATATCGCCACCGTCTTCCTGACCCGACCCATAGAGGCCGGGTTTTTTCTGCCTGCGGTTTATACAGCCACAGCGCCCAACGCGGTCACGATCTGGCGCAGGGCCGGCGAGTCGCCCTCGATCCGCACCTTCAAACCTTCGATTTCGCGTCGCGACGGATACTGCTTGCGCAGTAGATCAAACGCAGCACGTTGCTCACCGACGCTGCCCAGCAGCGTACGACGGAAATCCGCGTCGTCCCGGCGCGGGTCGTATACGCCACGGCACAACATCGCCAGCGCCCAGGCCGGATCGCTGTCGGCATGCAGGGAAACTTCCGACAACCACGGCGCCGGCAGCAGATCGCCGAGCTGAATGCTGGCGGGCTCACCGATAAATTCGCAGTACGCCTGATAGATCTGCGCGGTGCCCCGCTGTTTGCCATCGAGGCTGTAACCGGCGATGTGCGGCGTCGCCAGTACGCAGAGTTCGGCCAGCGCGACATCGACTTGCGGCTCGGCTTCCCAGACATCGAGCACCGCTTGCAGGTCTTCACGCTCCAGCAGCACTTCGCGCAACGCGGTGTTATCCACCACCGGACCGCGAGCCGCGTTGATCAACCAGGCGCCGGGCTTGAGCTGCTGCAAACGCTGCTCGTCGAACAAATGCCAGGTCGCGCCATCGCCGGTGCGGGTCAGCGGGGTGTGCAGGCTGATCACGTCGCACTGCGCGATGATCTGCTCCAGGCTGACATAGTCGCCCCCTTCAGCCACTTGGCGTGGCGGGTCGCAGACCTTCACGTTCCAGCCCAGACCTTTCAACACCTTGATCAGGCGACCGCCGACTTCACCGGCACCGATCACACCGTAAGTGCGTTCACGCAAATCGACGCCTTCGATTTCAGACAGGGTCATCAGGCTGCCAAGCACGTAATCGACCACGCCCCGGGCATTGCAGCCGGGCGCGCTGGACCAGGTGATCCCGGCCTCGTTGAAGTAATCGAGATCCAGATGATCGGTGCCGATGGTGCAGGTGCCGACAAAACGCACCTTGCTGCCTTCGAGCAGTGCACGGTTGACGTTGGTCACCGAGCGCACCAGCAGCACGTCGGCCTGTTCGACCGTGGCCCGGTCGATGGAACGGCCCGGCACCCGGCGGATCTCGCCGAAACCGGCAAAAAAGGCATCGAGCAGCGGGATATTTTCGTCGGCAACAATCAGCATGGCGGGGCTCCTTGGGCGGATCGGCAGTGTAGGCGCTGGGACTGCGATGAGCCAGCAGGCTGTGATTTCTTGATGGGACGCGGCGATTACAAATCCGCAACAGAGGATTTTTCCTGACCATAACGTCAGCGGCGTAGAATGCCCGGCCTTGCGCATCAACCCCTGTGGACGCTTTGCCTGTGAATTCCGTGACTGACCGCCCTGCCGCCGTTTCCCTCAACCGCCCTGCCCGGGTTCGCCTGGAGCTGAAGAATCTGCTCGGCCTCGCCCTGCCGATCATGATCGCGCAGCTGGCAACCACCGCCATGGGCTTCGTCGATGCGGTGATGGCCGGGCGCGTGGGGCCCAAGGATCTGGCGGCCGTGGCGCTGGGCAACTCGATCTGGGTGCCGGTGTTCCTGCTGATGACCGGCACCCTGCTGGCCACCACGCCGAAAGTCGCCCAGCGCTTCGGCGCCGGCACCCACAGTGAAATCGGCCCGATCGTGCGTCAGGCCCTGTGGCTGGCTCTGGTAGTCGGACTGATGGCGACCACCATGCTGTTCAGCGCCGAACCGATCCTGCACTTGATGAAAGTCGATCCGGAGCTGATCGGCCCGTGCATGCAATACCTGCACGGCATCGCCAGCGGTCTGCCGGCCGTTGCCTTCTACCATGTGTTGCGTTGCACCAGTGACGGCCTCGGCCGCACACGGCCGGCAATGGTGCTGGGCCTGTGCGGCCTGGCGCTGAACATTCCGCTGAACTACGTGTTCATTTATGGCCACTTCGGCGTACCGGCCATGGGCGGCGTCGGTTGCGGCTGGGCCACGGCGATCGTGATGTGGGTGATGGCACTGGGTCTGGCCGGTTACGAGCGCTGGGCGCCGGCCTACAAGTCGAGCGAACTGTTCAGCCGTTTCGACTGGCCGCAATGGGCGGTGATCAAGCGTTTGCTGGCCATCGGTCTGCCGATCGGCATCGCGGTGTTTGCCGAGTCGAGCATCTTCGCGGTGATCGCGCTGCTGATCGGCAGCCTCGGCGCCACGGTCGTTGCCGGGCACCAGATCGCGCTGAACGTCAGCTCGCTGGTGTTCATGATTCCGTATTCACTGGGCATGGCCGTGACCGTGCGGGTCGGCCAGGCTCTGGGCCGTGAAGAACCCCGTGAAGCGCGATTCGCTGCGGGTGTCGGCATGGGCACCGCGCTGGCTTACGCCTGCCTGTCGGCGAGCATGATGCTGCTGATGCGCGAACACATTGCGGCGATCTACACGTCGGATCCGATGGTGATTCACATCGCGGCGATGCTGATCGTGTACTCGGCGCTGTTCCAGTTTTCCGACGCGATCCAGGTCACCGCCGCCGGCGCCCTGCGCGGTTATCAGGACACCCGGGTGACGATGATCCTGACTCTGTTCGCCTATTGGGGCATAGGCCTGCCGGTGGGTTACGCCCTCGGCCTGACCGACTGGCTCGGCGAGCCACGCGGCCCGAGCGGCTTGTGGGAAGGCCTGATCGTCGGCCTCAGCTGCGCGGCGCTGATGCTGTCGATCCGCCTGACGCGCAGTGCACGCAAACGCATTCGCATCAGCCGTTCGATGGGCTGATCGCCCATAAAAAAAGACCTGCACATGCAGGTCTTTTTTTTGCCTTCCGATCAACCGGACTTCTTGCGGATCCAGTACAGATAGGTCCCGGCCTCTTCGTGCTGCCCCACCAGTTCATGGTCGAGAAACACGCAGAACTTGGGGATGTCGCGGCGGGTCGACGGGTCGGTGGCGATCACCTTGAGCAGGCCGCCGGGCACCAGGTCACGGATGTGCTGGTGCAGCATCATCACCGGCTCCGGGCAGTTGAGGCCCGTGGCGTCGAGGGTGCCGTCGACCGGCGTATCAATCATTTCACTCATGATTTACTCCTGAAACTGGCCGGCATTGTCGCCCAATGCCGGGTGTTCGGTCACCTGTCGCGTGCTCAGCGGGCTTTGGTTTTCTTCACGTCATGGCGGCGCAAATGGCAGGTCACTTCCTCGCGGTCGTGGTACAGCTGCTTGCAGCCGATGTCGACCTTGATCCCACGGGCCTTGAAACCATCGGCGATGCGTTCGAGCAAGCGCGTCACTTCGGCGTAACGCTGCTTCATCGGCAACTTGAGGTTGACCACCGCTTCCCGGCAATGCCCCTCGCCGATCCACTCTTCGAGCATCGCGGCGTTGCGCGCCGGTTTCTCGACGATGTCGCAGACCATCCAGTCCACCGGTTGCTTGGGCTTGAAGGTGAAACCGTCGGCCATCAAGTGCTGCACCAGGCCGGTGTCCATCAGGCTTTCGGCCATCGGGCCGTTGTCGATGGCGGTCACCAGCATGCCTCGATTGACCAGTTGCCAGGTCCAGCCGCCCGGCGCCGCGCCGAGGTCGACACCGGTCATGTCGCTGTGCAGGCGATCTTCCCACTGATCACGGGGGATGAAGTGGTGCCAGGCCTCTTCCAGTTTCAGGGTCGAACGGCTCGGCGCTTCGCGCGGGAACTTCAGGCGCGGAATGCCCATCGGCCACATCGCCGAGTTACCGGCATCGGCCAGACCGAGGAACACCTCACGACCGCTTTTGAAGGTCAGCAGCAGACGCGGCTTGCTGGCGTCTTCCACCAGTTTGCCGGCGCCGGTCAGCGCCTTGCGCAGCGGGCCTTCGAACTTCTTGCAGAAGTTCGACAGTTCCTTGCCGTCGTTGGTGTCGACGACTTCCAGCCACAGGCTGCCACAGACCGGGAATTCAGCCATGTGCGCGAGGATCACGCTGATGCGATCGTTTTCCGGCAAATCGATGAAAAAACCGCGCGCCCACTGGCGCGGGAAGATCAGCTCGGCGAAACGCTGACCGCGCATCAGGCGCTCGGCACCGTCTTCTTCGGTGCAGACAAACTCGGCGCAAGCGGTGGCCGGTTTGGCCTTGGCGTAGCCGGCCACGTTCAATTGGGCGGCGAGGTCGGAAATCTCCGAGCAGACTTCGCCTTCGAAGCCTGGCCGGCAATGCATGAATAGGGTGTTCATTCTTACTCCTGGGCAGAGGGCGATCATTCATCCCCTGCGCGATGCCCAGACCCTGCGTTGAAGCAAAGCCTGTCACGAAAACCGGCGCATGATAGCCCATGTCGGAACCTTGGTTCTGTCCATAGAGTCCAGTTATTAGCCAGCTACCTAAAACAGGGCTAGGTTTAAAGCTCTATTCGTCCCCTCTATCCGTAGCCGTGCGGATTCAAAGGAGTGATCGTAATGCCGTCCCTCGATAGTCTGAACACCCTTAAAACCCTGAAAATAGACGACAAGACTTATCACTATTTCAGCTTGCCGGATGCCGCCAAGACCTTGGGCGATCTCGACAAGCTACCGATGTCGCTGAAAGTCCTGCTGGAAAACCTGCTGCGCTGGGAAGATGAAAAAACCGTCACCGGCGCCGACCTCAAGGCAATTGCCGCGTGGCTCAAGGAGCGCCGCTCCGAGCGCGAAATACAGTACCGCCCTGCCCGCGTGCTGATGCAGGACTTTACCGGCGTTCCCGCCGTGGTCGATCTGGCCGCGATGCGCGCCGCCATGGCCAAGGCCGGCGGTGATCCGCAGCGGATCAACCCGCTGTCGCCGGTGGATCTGGTGATCGACCACTCGGTGATGGTCGACAAATTCGCCAGCGCCAGCGCTTTCGAACAGAACGTCGACATCGAAATGCAGCGCAACGGCGAACGCTACGCCTTCCTGCGCTGGGGCCAGAGCGCTTTCGACAACTTCAGCGTGGTGCCGCCGGGCACCGGGATCTGTCACCAGGTCAACCTCGAATACCTCGGCCGCACGGTGTGGACCAAGGACGAAGACGGCCGCACTTATGCCTTCCCCGACACGCTGGTCGGCACTGACTCCCACACCACCATGATCAACGGCCTCGGCGTACTCGGCTGGGGCGTCGGCGGGATCGAGGCGGAAGCCGCAATGCTCGGGCAACCGGTGTCGATGCTGATTCCGGAAGTGATCGGTTTCAAACTCACCGGCAAGCTCAAGGAAGGCATCACCGCCACCGACCTGGTGCTGACCGTGACCCAGATGCTGCGCAAGAAAGGCGTGGTCGGCAAATTCGTCGAGTTCTATGGCGACGGCCTCGCCGACCTGCCGCTGGCCGACCGCGCGACCATCGCCAACATGGCCCCGGAATATGGCGCGACCTGCGGCTTCTTCCCGGTGGATGACGTGACGCTGGACTACCTGCGCCTGTCCGGCCGTCCGCCGGAAGTGGTGAAACTGGTCGAGGCCTACACCAAGGCTCAGGGCCTGTGGCGCCTGCCCGGTCAGGAACCGGTGTTCACCGACAGCCTGGCGCTGGACATGGGCAGCGTCGAAGCCAGCCTCGCCGGGCCGAAACGTCCGCAGGACCGCGTCTCGCTGCCGAATGTCGGCCAGGCCTTCAGCGACTTCCTAGACCTGCAATTCAAACCTACCAGCAAAGAAGAAGGACGTCTGGAAAGCGAAGGCGGTGGCGGTGTCGCGGTGGGCAACGCCGATCTGGTCGGCGAAACAGATTACGAGTACGACGGCCACACCTATCGTCTGAAAAACGGCGCGGTGGTGATTGCCGCAATCACCTCTTGCACCAACACCTCCAATCCGAGCGTGATGATGGCTGCCGGCCTGCTGGCGAAAAAAGCCGTGGAAAAGGGCCTGACCCGCAAGCCGTGGGTGAAGAGTTCGCTGGCTCCGGGTTCGAAAGTCGTCACCGATTACTACAAAGCCGCCGGGCTGACGCAGTACCTCGATCAGCTCGGTTTTTCGCTGGTCGGCTACGGCTGCACCACTTGCATCGGCAACTCCGGACCGCTGCCGGAACCGATCGAGAAAGCCATCCAGAAAGCCGACCTGACCGTGGCTTCGGTGTTGTCCGGCAACCGCAATTTCGAAGGCCGGGTGCATCCGCTGGTGAAAACCAACTGGCTGGCGTCACCGCCGCTGGTAGTCGCCTATGCCTTGGCTGGTACGGTACGCACCGACATCAGCAGCGAACCGCTGGGCAATGACCAGCAGGGCAATCCGGTGTACCTGCGTGACATCTGGCCGAGCAGCAAGGAAATCGCCGATGCGGTGAATCAGGTCAACACCGCCATGTTCCACAAGGAATATGCCGAGGTGTTTGCCGGTGACGAACAGTGGCAAGCTATCGAAGTGCCGCAAGCGGCGACTTACGTCTGGCAGGCGGATTCGACCTACATCCAGCACCCGCCGTTCTTCGACGACATTTCTGGGCCTTTGCCGGTGATCGCCGATGTGAAAGGCGCGCGAGTGCTGGCGTTATTGGGCGACTCGGTGACCACCGACCACATCTCCCCCGCCGGCAATATCAAGGCCGACAGCCCGGCCGGGCGTTACCTGCGCGAGCAAGGCGTCGAGCCACGGGACTTCAACTCCTACGGCTCGCGCCGGGGCAACCACGAAGTAATGATGCGCGGCACGTTTGCCAACATCCGTATCCGCAACGAAATGCTGGGCGGCGAAGAAGGTGGCAACACGATCTACATTCCGACCGGCGAGAAACTGGCGATCTACGACGCAGCCATGCGCTATCAAGCCTCGGGCACGCCGCTGGTGGTGATTGCCGGGCAAGAATACGGCACCGGTTCCAGCCGCGACTGGGCGGCGAAGGGCACCAACTTGCTGGGCGTGAAAGCGGTGATCGCCGAAAGCTTCGAGCGCATCCACCGTTCCAATCTGGTGGGCATGGGCGTGTTGCCGTTGCAATTCAAGCTGGATCAGAACCGCAAGAGCCTGAACCTCACCGGCAAGGAAACCCTGGAGATTCAGGGCCTGAGCGGTGTCGAGCTGACGCCACGGATGAACCTGACCCTGGTCATCACCCGTGAAAACGGGCGTCAGGAGAAAATCGAAGTGCTGTGCCGCATCGATACCTTGAACGAGGTCGAGTACTTCAAGTCCGGCGGGATCCTGCATTACGTGTTGCGCCAGTTGATCGCCTCTTAAAACCTGCAGATGCAGAAACACCGCCGATTGGCGGTGTTTCTGTTTGGGCACGGCACTTTTCTGCGGACGAAAAAAAACCCGCCGAAGCGGGTTTTTCCCAAGACCATTATCGACTCCCTGTCGGCAGCGATCCTTGCTAATGGTCGATCATCCGTGATCCTGAAACACTCCCTGTGCTTCAGTTGATGAGGCTAGATTACGCTGTGGATCCAATCGGCAATAGTCGAAATAGCTACCATCGCGTGTAAGACATTCGCCATAGCGAGCCTTCCGAAAACCCCTAGGCGTGTCAGGCATCGAGCGCAGAAGCCGCCAGTTGCGCGACTTTCAGCTGTCCTTTTGCCGCGGTTTGCTCGTCATCCTCCATGAACCACGCGGCAGACAGTCCGGCGAACGCCAGCACCCATTGCAGCAGGCGTTTTCGCTCGATTGCCGCTGCCTCGCAGATCACGTCGACTTGTCGCCGAAAGCGCTCAGGGTCGGTGGCGGTGGGCAATTCCGGGTTGCAGATCAGGTTGGCATAGTCGTAACCGCGCTCGCCCTGCACCCGCTTGGGGTCGATGGCGAGCCAGCCTCGTGGGCCGAAATCGAGAACGTTGTCGTGGTGCATGTCGCCGTGCAGCACCACTACGTCCTGCGGTTCAGCAAGCAAGGTTTGGGCGGTTTGCAGGCATTCGGCGTATTGGCCGCCGTATCGGGCCACCGCCACTCGTAATGAAGCGAACCACGGTGCCAGTTCCACCAACGGCGGTGGCGGCGTCGGTCGCGGTGCGTGCAGCCGGGCCAAGGCTCGGCACATGATCCGCGTGGCCTCGTCGTCTTCACCGTTGAGCGCCATGTGCATCAACGAACGCGGGCCCATCGCCCGCTCCAGCAACAGGCCTTCGTCGTGGTGAGCGAGCACCCGGGCGGCGCCGTCACCGTCCCACCAGGTCATCAGCAGGTTGCCGTACTTTTCTTCGTCGTCCACCGCGACTTTCAGCATCGCCGGTGCATCGCCCTGACGCACCGGCAACAGACGGCTGCCCGGGGTGATGATCGGCTTGCCGTCCGGCGCCAGCGCCCAGCGTTCCAGCCACGGCGTGAACAGGTCGAGATCAGCCACCTTCACGCTCGCGGGCCCGGTCGCTCTCCGTGAGGAAGTGCTCAAGTCGACTCAGCTGTTCCTCCCATCCCCGACTGTCCATGTAGTACGCCTCCTTCTGGCGCACGTCTGGAATGTGCGCGAAACCTGACTCGGAGACTTTCAGCAGTGTGCCGTTCTCGTAGTCCTGCAGTTCGAATTTGACCAGCGTGGTCGGCTCCTGGGAGTAGTCGATTTTCGGGTTCACCGCGTACGGGTGCCAGCGGAAGGAAAACAGCTGCTGCGGCTCGACCCGTTCCACCAGCACGTTCCAGAGCACATGTTCATAACCGGGGTACGTCACCTGCCCCTGCGTCCATTCACCCGCGATAAACCGCCGGCCCTCCAGCGCAACGCCGAACCACTGGCCGAACGCCTCGGCATCGACCAGGGCGCGCCAGACATGGGAGCGCGGCGACCTGAGCATGATTTTACGTTCAAAGCTGTTGGGTACTGGTTTCATACGTCACCTCCTGTTTTGAACAGTAGGCTTGTATGACCACATGTCCAATCCGAAGTTGTATCAATCCAGTGCAACGGTCGGGACTGATTGAAATATCCGGCAGTATTTTGCGGCGCCGGTTCGTCAGAATGCGCACGGATAAGCGCGGCGAAACTGATAACGTTCGCAGCGAACTGAACGACACAAGGACGTCATCATGCAGCTCTCTCTCCCCGAACGTTACCGTGGCGCCCTGCTCGGCCTGGCCTGCGGCGATGCCGTGGGAACCACCGTCGAATTCCAGCCGCGCGGCAGCTTCCAGCCCCTGACCGACATGGTTGGTGGCGGGCCGTTTCGCCTCAAGCCCGGTCAATGGACCGACGACACCTCGATGGCGTTGTGCCTGGCGGAAAGTCTGCTGAACAAAAACGGCTTCGATGCCGCTGACCAGATGGGCCGCTACCTGAACTGGTGGCAATGGGGTTATCTGAGTTCGACCGGCGAATGTTTCGATGTCGGCATGACCGTGAGTCAGGCGCTGGATCGCTACCAACACACCGGAGAGCCGTTTGCCGGCTCTACTGACCCGCACAGTGCCGGCAATGGCTCGTTGATGCGACTGGTGCCCGTGGTTCTGTTTTATTTCCCCGATGCCCGGAAAGTCAGGCGATTCGCCGCCGACAGTTCGCGCACCACGCACGCGGCGCCCGAGGCCGTTGAATGTTGCCAGCTGTTTGCCGAACTGCTCGGCAAGGCCCTGGAAGGCGCATCGAAAGCAGAATTGCGCACCCTGCCGCCAACAGCCTTCAGCCAGCCCAAGGTGGCGGCAATTGCCCGGGGCGAGTACCTGCACAAGACCGAGCGCGACATTCGCGGCAGTGGTTACTGCGTCGAATCCCTGGAAGCGGCGTTATGGTGCTTCCAGCACACCGACAGTTTTGCCGCGGCCGTCCTTCAAGCGGCGAATCTGGGCGATGACGCGGACACCACGGCTGCCATCGTCGGCCAGTTGGCCGGCGCCCATTACGGCGTGCAGGGAATCCCGTTCGGATGGCTGGAAAAACTGCATGACGGAGAGGAAATTGCCGCGACCGCCGAACGCTTGCTCAACGCATCGAGACAGCACAAACCCTGATGGCGCCACGAAGTCGCTAAACTGCCCGGCACGTTCATTCATCAAAGCGAGATGACTCATGTCCCCACGCCTGCTTCTGGCCCTGACACCCTTTCTTTTCACTTCTGTTGCTCACGCTGCCGTGGACTGCGCCAATGCCAGCGATCAGGCGACGATGAATCAGTGCGCCGCGCAGGAAAACAAAGCGGCGGACAAGGAGTTGAACACGGTTTATCAGCAGATTACCGCCCGGTTGAAGGACAACCCTGATGGCAAGAAACTGCTGGTGAGCGCGCAACGGGCGTGGATTGGCTTTCGTGATGCCGAGTGCAAGTTTTCGGCATCCGGCGTGGCAGGCGGGAGTGTTTATCCGTTGATCTACAACAATTGCATCGCATCGGTGACGAAGACGCGAACCGAAGCGCTCAAACAGTATTTGAAATGTGAGGAAGGTGACATGAGCTGCCCGGTGCCCGGGGCCTGATTTTCCAGAGTTTTTGAAGGCCTCTTCGCGAGCAAGCCCGCTCCCACATTGGTTTTGTGCCGTTCACAAATTCCCTGTGGGAGCGAGCTTGCTCGCGAAGGCGTCATCCCTGACGCCGCTAATTACCGAACAAAAATCTGCGCCGTAGTAATCGCCATATCCCCACCCGGCAATTTGATGCTGCCGGTCTGTTTCATGGTCTCGGCATCAAAGATCGCCACGTCGTTGAACGTCCCGGCCAGATAGATCTTGCTCCCTTCCTTGTTGAACGAAATGCAGTAGTAGGAATGGTCCAGTGTCGCCGCCTGAATCAGCTTTTTCTGCTTGATGTCGTACTTGGCCAGACGATTGAGCACGCCGAACATCAGGTTCGGATCCTTCGGCGAGCGCATGCCGCTGAAGTAGATCTCGGTCAGCGGGCCGAAATCGGTGGTTTCGGTCTTGCCGGTTTTCAGATCGACGCTGAACAAGCCGTACAGGTATTCAGCGGTGGCCGGATCCTGCTTCTTGTCCTTGAACTTGGCGGCGGTGTACAGCAGAGAGAAATCGTGGCGGTAAGTCTGCTGGTTCCACACGTAAAGCACGTCCGGCGCGCTGTAGTTCGGGCGTTTCCAGTGACGGCTGGGGATCAGCACGTCGAACTTGCCGCTCGTCACATCGACCTTGTACACATCGGCACCGGCGACGTAGAGCGTGCCGTCATCGCCGCTCTGCATGATCGTCAACTGCCGTGGCGCCGGGAAGCTGCGCACCGGTTTGGCGTCCATCCCGGCGTCGGTGGCGTACACGTCCAGACGCGGCTGTTTGACCTCGTATCGGTCATTGAGCATCTGGGTCGGGTTGGCGATGGTGTACAGCTCCTTGCCGTCATGGCTGACGGTAAAGGCGAACATTGACCGCGCCTTTTCCCCCGGCTGCTGGGTGATGCTGGCGTGGAACACCTGCTTGCAACTGTCCAGTTCAACACCGTAGACATCGGCGTAATGGTTGTTCAGCACATACGCGGTCTTGCGATCCGGCGAAAGCTGCACAGTGCCGGGGCCAAAGGCGTCAGGCATCTTGCATGTCTTGTACAAACTTTCGGTCGCCAGGTCGATGACGTGCAGGTTGTTCGGGTAATTGGTGGTCAACATGTACTCGTGACCGTCTTGCAGCGCGGTGTTTTCATCGGCCAGAACCGGAAGCGAACAGGCGCTCAGAACCGCGAATGCGGCAAGGCCGCAGGCTTTGTTGAGGCTAGGCATGCTGGAATCCTTCTTCTTGGGGATCACTTGTCTTTCGGGAAGACAGTGCCGAGGTTGCGCCAGTTGTCGTTGGACGCCTGGGCATCCTTGTTCCAGTCCGGGTAGGTGCTCATCATGTCCGGCACCTGGGCCGGCCACCAGCACGGATCGGAGCAGCCATAGAGGTCAGCTTCCATCGGCTGGCACAGCGACGACACCCCGCCGAACGCATCGATTTCCCAGCCCGGGTCGGTGGTCGAGGCACAGCCGGCGACGGAGCTCATCGCCACCACTTCTTCGATGCGGTTATCAATCGCGGCCTGATCCAGCTTCAACGCTTTGTTATTGATTGCCTTGAGATGTTTCATATCAGTGAGCCTTGCGCGGAGTGATGTAGCTGCTGATGAACGCAGGGTTGTTGGCCATGATCCGGGTGTAGACCTCGATGCCGAAGTCGACCCAGTCACGCATCAGTTCGCAGTAGTGATAAGTCGGATGGGCCGGATCGCCGTAGCGGGCATAGCTCTCGTGGTAGCAGCCGCCGGAACACAGGTTGCGGATCTGACAGTCATGACAACCGGTGTTGGTGCGATCCAGGCGCTGGGACAGGAAGTCGTTCAACTCGACCTGTTTAACGCCACTGTGGACGTTGCCAAAGGTCGGCAGCGACGAGCCGGTGAAACGATGGCACAGGTTCAGTTCGCCCTTGTGATCGACCGCCAGCATCTTCAATCCGGCGCCGCACGGCAGGGCCTTTTTATGGCCTTCGTGGATGTCGGTGATCAGTTGATGCAGGTTGGAGAAACCGATATTGCGGTGTTCCAGCGCGGCTTCCAGATAACGCCGACCGAGGCGTTTCATGCTGGCGAACACTTCGATCAACTCGTCAGTGGTCAGGTTGAAGCTGCTGATATCACCGGACGTGACCGGAGCAAATCCGACTTCGGCAAACCCCAGTTCGTTAAACAGGTGATCCCAGATGGTTTCAACGTCGGTGACGCCGGTGGTCAGGGTCACCCGCGCGCCGACCGGACGGCTGTTGTAGCGCGACAGCAGCATTTCGGCCTTGCGCCGCACCACGTCATAAGTGCCCTGACCGCCCACGGTGATGCGATTACGGTCGTGCACGGTTTTCGGCCCGTCGATGCTCACTGACAACCCGAAGCGGTGGGCATTCAGGTAGTCCACGGTTTCTTCGGTAAGCAGCGTGGCGTTGGTGGTCATCACGAATTCGACAAACTTGCCGGCCTCGGCAAATCGCTTCTCGCAGTAATCGACCATGTACTCGATCAGCTTGCGATTGCTCAGCGGCTCGCCGCCGAAAAACACCACGGTGAACCGTTCTTCGTCGGGGGACTCACGCAGCAACATTTCCACCGAAGCGATGGCGGTTTCGACGTCCATTTTCTTGCCGGCGGACGGCTTGTCGAGGTCTTCCTTGTAGCAGTAGGTGCAGCTCAGGTTGCAGCCGGTGTTGACGTTGAGCACCACGGTGTTGATCGCCGTGCGCTCGACGCGTTTGACCGCGATGTCCGGCGTAAGCGGCGAGCCGTCGCTGACTAGTTCCAGCGAAATCAGCTCGCGCAGGGTCTCGTTGATTTCCTCGCCGTTGAACCGCGCGCCGAGGCGCTGGATCAGGTCTTCCGAGGAGCAGCCGTGGCCGCGCAACGCATCGATGATGGTGCCGGTCAGTTCATCGCTGGCGAACAGCGAACTGCTGGGGATGTGAAACAGCATGCGGTCGGCGTCGACGTGCACTTCGTGCAGATTACGTTCGACCAGATTCAAGATAGCGCCCATTGCAAACCTCCTGTGCAAGCCCCGCCTGGGGGACTTGCGGTCATTCCGAAAAGTGTCTGAATCGCTGTGGTTCAGGACAACTCAAGGAATGGGTGGATTGTTCCAGCGTTGCACGGTGACGATCAGGTGGCCTTCGCCGGTCAGGGATTTCCCCGCGTCGTCGACGGCGGCGATCACCTTGAGGTTGCCGGCATTGTTGGTGGACATCTTGCGTGCCGGATTCGGCCCGGCATCGCCCGGAGTAAACACGCCCGCGTCAGCCTGCATGGTGCCGGCGAACTTGACGTCCTCGTCCTCTTTGGCGCGCTCGTCGAAGGCTTCGACTTTCCACTGCGCCGGGAACACGCCGATGCGATACGGCTTGCCGTCGGCCCCCTTGCCCCAGGCTTCGGCGTCGAAGCGGCCCTGGACTTTCGGCGTCGAACCGCCACCCTCGCCGATCCGTGCCACCGAGAATTCCGGCACCACTTTGACCGAGGCGATCTTGCTGTACACCGACAGGCTCGGGCCTTTCAGGCTGCCGACGCTGACCGCGCGCAGACCTGGCTGGGCATTGGCTGCCGCTTTGACTTTGACCTTGATCCGGTCGGCGTTCTGCTCGACCACTTCGACCACGTCCACGCCTTTGCCGAAGTTCGGTTTGCCGCTCAGACCGCTGCCGATCAGGGTCACTTCGGTTTCGCTGCCGGCCTTCACATAACCCGGCTGCACCGCCAGCAAGCGCTGCGAACCCTGTTTAGCCGCAACGAAATCCAAACCGCGCTCATCGTGCTCGGCCTCGAACATCCGGCCCTGCATGGCGTTGCCTTGTGCGGCAAACACCTGACGCATGGTCACGCCATCGACGGTCACGTTGCCGCGCCATTCGTAGCCGCTGTAGAGGATCGCACTGCCGTCGCCGTTGAACGGGCTGCCGTCGGCGTACTGACCTCTGACGGCGACCTTGAAGGTGTCACTGCCATCGGCGGTGACGCTCATGGTGCCGGCCAGTTCACCCTTGCCCGGCAAGTGGCCGCTGAAGCTCCAGTCGCCGACCAAAGCTTCCGCTTTCGGTGCGGTTTTGATCCAGGACTGCCACGCCGGGTTATCCAGCGGAAAACGTTTGGCCAGCAGCGGGACCATTTCCTTGCGGGCGATATCGAACCAGTCACGATCGCGGGACATGGCCTGATATTCCAGTGACGGCCATTGACCGAGGTGGAAATTCACCAGTCGTTCCCATTCCTGAGCCGGACGCCGTTGCAGGGCGATCCGCGCACCGGAGTGGCAGCGGCCGCACATCTGCGCGGTTTTCTCGTCAAACTGCTCGACGGTGTTCAGCCGCCGTTCCAGCGCGTAACGCACGCCATCGGTTTCGCTGGGCGCCAGGCCCTGGGTGTCGGCGAGGTATTTGACCAGCGTGCGACGGTCGTCATCGCTGATCTGCAAACCGTGCATGGTCTGCATCCGGGCGATGCTCATCAGCCAGCCTTCCGGGGTCTTGCGCTGGTGGCTGATGCGGCTCAACTGGTCGCCGGTTTCAGGGGTGTGACAGCCCTGGCAGGTTTCCTTGAGGATGGTCTGGGCATCGCGGGCTGCCAGGCTGTACGGCGAATGCAGGGCCACGCAAGCGGCCACGGCCAGCAGGCTGGCGCTCATGCCTGATCGGAGTTTTCTCTTCATCAACGTCGAACCTCGCACGGTGCTTTCTTATTGTTGTGGCTTATCGTTTTTATGGTTTCTGCCGTTCGTGGCGATGCACGAACGGAGGCAAGCGAAACGTCTGCTGTGAGCAATACACGGAGCGTGCCAGCTTGCCGATAAGCTTTTCAATCAAGCAGTTACGTGAAGATCAAAGCGAAGTGGCGGTGCCGGCGGTGCTTGCCGGCGTCCAATTTCGCGACAGCTGTTGCAGTCTGAGACAAGCATAGTTGTTGCGGCGTCAGCGACATTGCGTCGCGCGACAGATGACCCGGAGCTGGCAGCATCCCCATGAAAAACTCCCAGGAGGGGGACGCCTGTCGAACCCACACGAAAACAAGCCCCGCCAATGACGGGGCTCTTGTATTGGTTGTTTACCCGCGCCTAGCGAACGGAATTGTCCGGGTGAACCTTGTAACGCCCACAATGGTTGCAAACCATCGAGCATTCACAGTGGGCGCCGGCCTTGGCTGCCAATGCCGCGGAATCACGCTGGGCCGCTTGAATTCGACGATCCCGGTGATACGCATACATGAGCAGCAAACTGACGCCCATACACCACAGTCCCACAATTAAAGCCGCCATCATTTCCCCTCCATCATGGCAACACCGAATGAGGTAACGATTACGAAAAAACTGGTTGAAGCCATCCACGCACCTGCCCGAATCGTATCGACATCGGTCAGGTCGCCGATCAACAGCGCCGCAATCCCCGTCACCAGAAATCCAGTCCCCACGCCCATCGTAAAATTGGTTAGCCATCGAATGGTTAAGTTGTTCATCGACATCCCTGTGAAGACACTGACCCGCCAAATCCATGGCAGGAAAACCCTATACACAAAGCAACTTAGCTCGTACCTCATGCCTCCACCAGTCGGTAAAAACTGTCAGACGCGCGGCTTTTCCTACACCTGAAACGGCCCGATTTTGCTCAAGCCCCGTCACAGCGGCGTTGGCTTTGTAGGACGCGTATCCTGCATCTCAACGGGTGTCGCGTTTTGAGACAAATTCACCTTCATTGCCACTCAAACTCTTCCTCCTTCCGCCCGTGCAACCGGGCCGTGTGCCTCCTTCGAGCATTTGGCACAACCATTGCGAAAGCCCCTCTCGATCCCATCGAACAACAAGAGGTTTCGCCATGCCCCTGCCCTATCTGCTCCCTGCCACTTCGGCCTTTATCCAGCGCCCGCCGCGCATGCTGATCGGCGGCGACTGGGTCGAAGCCAACGACGGCCAGACCATGCCGCTGCACAACCCCGCCACCGGCGAAGTGCTGTGCGTGGTGCCTCGCGCCACCCCGGAAGATGTCGATCGCGCGGTGCTCGCCGCCCGGCAAGCCTTCGATGATTCGGCCTGGAGCCGCACCCGCCCGCGCGAGCGGCAGAACCTGTTGTGGAAACTTGCCGACCTGATGCAGCGCGACGCCGAACTGCTGGCGCAACTGGAATGCCTGAACAACGGCAAGAGCGCGGCGGTGGCGCAGGTAATGGACGTGCAACTGGCCATCGACTTCCTGCGTTACATGGCCGGTTGGGCGACCAAGATCGAAGGTTCCAGCGTCGACGTCTCGTTGCCGCTGATGCCCGGCGATCAGTTCCACAGCTTCATCCGGCGCGAGGCGGTGGGCGTGGTCGGCGCCATCGTCGCCTGGAACTTCCCGTTGCTGCTGGCCTGCTGGAAGCTCGGCCCGGCGCTGGCCACCGGTTGCACCGTGGTGCTCAAACCCGCCGACGAAACCCCGCTGACCGCGCTGAAACTGGCGGAACTGGTGCTGGAGGCGGGTTACCCGGAAGCCGTGTTCAACGTCGTCACCGGCACCGGCATCACCGCCGGATCCGCCCTGACTCACAACCCGCTGGTCGACAAGCTGACCTTTACCGGCTCCACTGCCGTCGGCAAGCAAATCGGCAAGATCGCCATGGACTCCATGACCCGGGTCACCCTGGAACTGGGCGGCAAATCACCGACCATCGTCATGGCCGACGCCGACCTGAAAACAGCTGCGGCGGGTGCGGCCAGTGCGATTTTCTTCAACCAGGGCCAGGTCTGCTGCGCCGGTTCGCGGCTGTATGTGCAGCGCAAGCATTTCGACAATGTGGTGGCCGACATCAGCGACATCGCCAATGCGATGAAACTCGGCAACGGCCTCGACCCGAGCATCGATATGGGCCCGCTAATTTCCGCGCGGCAGCAGGAGCGGGTCTACAACTACATCGAAATGGGCCGCCAAAGCGGCGCGACCATCGCCTGCGGTGGCGAGCAGTTCGGGCCGGGGTTCTTCGTCAAGCCGACGGTGATTGTCGATGTCGATCAGCGGCATTCGCTGGTTCAGGAAGAGATTTTCGGGCCGGTGCTGGTGGCGATTCCGTTCGATGACGAGGCCGATGCGCTGCGCATGGCCAATGACAGCCCTTACGGTTTGGGCGCGAGCATCTGGTCGAACGACCTGGCGGCGGTGCACCGGATGATTCCGCGGATCAAGTCAGGGTCGGTGTGGGTCAACTGCCACAGTGCGCTGGACCCGGCGCTGCCGTTTGGCGGCTACAAGATGTCCGGGGTCGGGCGCGAGATGGGGTATGCGGCGATCGAGCATTACACCGAGCTGAAGTCGGTGTTGATCAAGTTGTAATGACTGCGCTCACGGCTCAGGGTTTGAAACCCTGGGCCAACAGCCACCCACGAACCGCCCGCCCCTGCTCAAGCGTCAATCCCGCCAACACCTTATCCGCCGGCTCATCGCGCAAGCGCCGCAACAGCGGAGCCAGCTCGACACCTTGCACATGCCAGATCCCCAGCGGCTGATCCGCCGTGATCACCACCTCGGCTTCATCGACAAACCCGTCACGCAGCACCGGCATTCGTTCGATCCGCAACGCGGCGAAATCCGCAGCCGCATGGGTCACTTCAGCGTCCGGCCACTGCCGCCGCGCCTGCCAGAACGGCTGATCGAGCCAACGCTGTTCATCGGCATAAAAGTCCCGGCCGATCCGCGCAAAACGCAGGAATAGTTGCTCCACACGCTGACGGTGAAAACGCTGGGCCAGCGCCGTCCGCTCGGGTTTTCGCAACAGCGTGTTGATCACCACCGGCGCCTGCAACGCCGAGGACAGCGACTGAAAAATCCCGTTACCCGACAGCGGGTCCACTGCCATCGCGGCATCGCCGACACGAATCCAGTTATCACCGCAGACCTGGGGCGCAAGAATCGCGGTGCTGCTGCGAGCGTGCAGTTGCAACTCCAATTCCTGCCCGGCGGCAAAGAAGGCTTGAGCAAAATCCGAGGCCTTACGCCGCGCGCGACAGTAGTCGAGCAACTGCGCCTTGCCCGGTAACTGGGCGCTGGCCACATCCACCGTCCACTGCCAATAACACTGGCCATCGTCCCGTCGGGCCATCCACGCCCAGCCGTCTTCAAGGCTTTCCACGGCGCTGGAAGTCACACCCGGCGCGCCTTGCCAGCGATTGAGCAGGCTGACCGTCTCCGGCCCGCGCAGACCTTTACCGGACGCCGGCGCCTGTCGCCCACGGGCTTCCACCAGAAAATCCGCCGTCAGCCTCTGTCCGCCATCAAGTTCTACCTGATGGCCTTCGACTGAGGAATGAACATTCAGGACTCGCCCTTCAATCACCTCGACCCCGACCCTTCGCAAGTCTTCCCGCGAACCGCGATCAAAAGTCGGACGATCCAGCAGAAACTCGATGTTCTGCGCATGTTGCTGGCCGTTCCATGAAACCTGCCTTTGGGACGGCAACGTGGCATTCGCCAAAGCATGATTCAACCCGGCACCGCGCAATGCCTCCAACACCCGTTGCGACACACCTTCAAACGCCGCAAACCGCCGCCATTCGCTGACCAGCGTCACGGCGTAACCCAGTCGTCGCAGCCCCAACGCCACCGCCGCGCCGGCCGGTCCGGCACCGAGAATCAGGATCGAAGTCATGGATCGAAACGCCGTTCCGGGCCGCGATAACGAGCGTGCTGTTTCAGCCAATCGATAACTTCAGCGTTGCTCGCTTGCGGATGCTCCAGCAGATAACCTGCAATATGCCCGCTCAACGCGGCACACCCCAGACTGGCCCCGGACTGCCCCGGATAAGTGCCGCGAACACACGCGGCAAAATCCGCCTGCGCACTGTCGAGCCATGACCATTGCTCATCGGTGCAACGAGCATCGCCGGTCACCCGCAACACCTGCGAATAACTCGCTGGAAACACCGCCGCGCCCTGCGCCGGGCTCGATGCACACAGCAACACTCCATGGGCCACCGCCGCCGCGCAGGCCTCGCGCAACAGGCTGCGATCCTGGCGCAGGCCGAGGCTCAGATTGATCAGCCGTACATCCTGCGCCACCAGCCAGTCGATGGCCGAGGCGATCTGCAAGGCGCTGGTAACGCCGCGCTGATCGAACACCTGAGCCACGCAGATTTGCGCGGCCGGTGCACGACGGCTGATTGCTTCGATCACCGCGCTGCCATGCCCGAGGGGATCATCGCGCAGATCGGATTCGGCCAGTCCATCCTCCAGCAACGAGAATCGCCGCCCGGCAATCACTTGCACCCGCTGCGCCGCCGAGTGCCCGCTGTCGACCACACCAATCCGCAATTCAGGCTTCATGCAGCACCGTTTTCGAAATGAGCACACCGTCGAGCAATTCAAAGCGCAGATCGGCATCGGCCAGGGTCGACGGACGATGGCTTATGAGGATCCGCGTGCGCCCGGCAAACAACCGGTCGATGGCTTCGATCACCTCGCGCTCGGTAGTTTCGTCGACGGCCGATGTAGCCTCGTCGAGCACCAGAATCAGCGGATCCTGCAACAGCGCCCGGGCAATCGCGATCCGCTGTTTCTGTCCGCCGGACAACTGCTGACCGCGCTCGCCCAATGGGCTGTCGAGGCCTTCGGGTAACGACCCGATCAGGCTGTCGAGTTGCGCCAGCCGTGCGACTTCGGCGATGGCTTCGCGGCTGGCGTCCGGCACTGCGTAAGCCAGGTTGTCGGCGAGGCTGCCGCGAAACAGCACGATGTCCTGACTGACCACGGCGATGCGTCGGCGCAGCTCGAACAGCTCCAGTTCACGCAGATCCACTTCGCCGAGCAACACCCGCCCGGACTGTGGATCGTGATGCCGTTGCAGCAGATCGATCAACGTCGATTTGCCGACGCCGGAGCCGCCACTCAAGGCGACCTTCAAACCGTAGGGAATCGTTGCTTCGATACCATTCAACGTGCTCGAACGGCCAGGATGGCTGAAGTGCACAGCCTCGAAACGCAGCTCGCCCGAGGTCGGAAACGGTTTTGGCACGACCGGCGAAAACACGGTGGGCTCTTCGCCACGCAACTCCATGACCCGACCGAGGCTGACCGTCATGCGCTGGATCGCCACGTACAATCCCAGCAGGCTCTGCACCGGCCCGACCGCCATGCCCAGGTAGGTTGAAAAGGCAATCAACGCGCCCAATTGCCAGGTGCCATGAACCACCCAATAACCGCCGATCAAAAACGCGCAGGCACGGGACAGGGACGTCAAAGTGCCCGGTACAGCCTGAGTGAAAAACTCGGTGACTTGCAGGCGCAGCAACTGGTTCATATAGCCCTGCCCGAGGTTCTCCAGACGCCTCGCTTCACGCTGTTGCTGGCCGGCAGACTGGATGAATTTCATCACCGGCAAAGTCTCGACCATGAACGACGACATATCCGCCGAACGTTCACGCAATTGCCGCACATCACGCTCGACCTTGCGCCGCATCCAGCGCAGCCACAGCACATCGAGCGGAATCAGCACCAGCGCCAGCAACGAGAGTTTCCAAGACAGCGTGAACAACATCGCGATCGCGACCACCAGGCCGATCACACTCGACACCGCCGAGAACAATGAGTCCACGGCGAAGCGCTGAATTTCCGCCACATCGCCGTCGAGCCTCGACATCAGATCGCCGATCCGGCGCTGACCGTAGAAGCTCGGCGAGAGCTTCTGCAAATGCCGGTAAAGGTCATCGCGCAGGGCAAACAGAATCCGCCCGGAAAGGCGCGTGTGCAGATAGCGATTGATCCCCGACAACGCGGTGCCGAGCAGGCCGGCGATGATCATCAACACCGCGATCAGTACCAGCATCGGAAAGTTGCGCGCCAGCAGCCCGTCGTCGATCAGCAGTTTGATCAGCCACGGCTGCACCAGCACCAGCAGCGACGCGCACACCGAAAGACCGAGCAGGCCGGCAATCGCCAACCGCTGCGGCCGCACAAAACCATATAACCAACGCAACGCCGCTTGCAGTGCGGCGGGGTTCTGGCTGTCGATCAGTCGCACGAACAGGCGCTGCATCACGAGCGCAACTGTTTGAGTTTGCGGTACAGGGTCGCGCGGCTGATGCCGAGGGCGTCGGCCGCGGCCGAGACGTTGCCCTGATGGGTGTCGAGGGACTGGCGGATCATCTCCAGTTCGTTCTCGCGAATGCTGCCGGTCTGGGGTTTCTCGGTGGCGCAGAGTTCGTCGAGCATACTGTCGGGCAGGTGATCGAGGGTCAGCACGGTTTCCCCCGGTTCGCGCATCGCCAGCGCAGTGCGCAAGACCATTTCCAGTTGGCGGATGTTGCCCGGCCAGTGATACGCGCCGAGCAGGCGATTGAGGTCGTCGTGCAGCACGGCGTTCGGCGCGTCGAGTTTGCCCAGCAGCCGAGTGACCAGCGCGCTGAAATCATCGCGCTCGCGCAGGGCCGGGAGCATCACGCTGATGCCGTTGACCCGATAGAACAAGTCTTCCCGAAATTGCTTGTCTTCGACCTGACGCTTGAGGTCGCGGTGGGTGGCGCAGATCAGCGCGACGTCGATGTCCTGCTCTTCCCCGGCACCCAGCGGCGCGACTTTGCGGTCCTGCAAAACCCGCAGCAGACGCGCCTGCAAGGCCAGCGGCATGTCTCCGATTTCATCGAGGAAAAGCGTGCCGCCGTGGGCCTGTTGCAGGCGCCCGATCATGCCGCCCCGACGCGATCCGGTGAACGCGCCTTCGCGATAGCCGAACAGTTCCGACTCGATCAGGCCCTCGGGAATTGCCGCGCAGTTCACGGCCACAAACGGTTTGTCGCTGCGGCTGCCGGCCAGGTGCAGGGCGCGGGCGATCACTTCTTTACCGGTGCCGGTTTCGCCGAGCAACAGCACCGGCAATTCATTGGCCAGACCTTGGCGAGCCATGCGCAGGGCTCGGGCGTAGCGAGCGTTGTTGCCGGCCAGGGCTTCCAGATCCGGCTGTGCCTTGGCGGTTTTCGCCACGCTGCGCGGCGGGCCGCCGAGGTTGACCGAACGCGCCGGGGCTCGCAGGGTCTTGTAGAAAAATTCACCCTTGGCGGTCTGCACACTGCCGACGCCACCCTGTTGCAGACGGGTCAGCAATTGCACGCCATCGACCCCGAGAAACTCTTCGCAACGCAGTCCGACCAGCGCCGAACGTTCGGCCCGCAGCAACTGGCAGGCCTGGGCGCTGACCGCCAGAATCTGCCCGCCGAGACTCACCGCCAGCAAGCCTTGCCATGGCGATTCCAGATACTGCCGGCGACTGTGGAAGGCGAGGACAATCTGATCGGGAAAACTATTGTTGAACACCCGACTCTCGATCTGGCTGACCGCCATGCTCAGCAGCGCGGTGCTGTCATGGACGCGGCCGAGCGGGCCTTCGCGGGTCAGGTCGAGGACGCCGAGAATTTCGCCCTGAGGGCAATGGATCGGCACCGAGGTGCAGGAAAAATCGGTGAGGCGGTCGAGGTAATGTTCGCCGCAATCGATCAGGGTGGGCCGCGCTTCGACCAGCGCCGTGCCGAGGGCGTTAGTGCCACGGGCGGCTTCGCTCCAGCAGGCGCCGAGGGTGATGTCCTGCAGGCCGCTGCCCTTGAGCCGGTCGGCACGTCCCTCGACCGCAAGAATGGTAGCGTCGGAATTGGCGAGGATGATCAGGCCTTCCTTGCCCTGACGTTCGGCCAGGTAATCGATGGCCGGTATCGCCGCATCGATCAGCAGGCGATTGCTCGCCAGCAACACATCGAGACTAGCGCTCGATTCCAGCGCCAGCTCATGCTTGCCATTGAAATGCACGCCGTGGCTCAGGCTGCGCCGCCACGAAGCATCGATCTCCGCACGCAACACGCCATCCGGGACCTGCCCTTCGAGATGGAGTTTTTCCCGGGCCAGCCGGGCTTCGTGGTGAGACTTGGGATCGGTTGTTTTTATAAGAGTCATCAAGCGCTCCGGAGCGGTCCGCTTTGCGCTTTTTTACATCAGCGCCCTGACGCCAATGTTTACGTTAACGTCAGGGCGATGGCAAGCACCGTAGGGCGCTTGTGTTCCAGCAGGTGGATCACCTCAGCGCTGCCACACCTCGCCATTCACGAAAAATGCCCGGGCGTTGTCTTCGAGACTTTCCAGGTGATAGCCACCTTCCTGCACGATCAGGCATGGCAGGCCCAGGCTGCGAATCCGCTCGCCCAATGCTGCAAAACCTTCACGGGTGACCGCGACTTTGCTTTGCGGGTCCAGCTCATAGATATCGAAACCGAGCGACAGCACCAGCACCTCGGCGCCGAACTCGCGCACCGCGTTCAATGCGACGTCCAGTTGCCCGAGGAAGTCCGCTTCGCTTGATCCATGAGCCATCGGCAGGTTGAGGTTGAAGCCTTCCCCCGCGCCGCTGCCACGTTCGTCGGCGAACCCGGCGACGCCCGGATAGAAGTTGGTCGGATCGCCATGCACCGAGACGTAGAGCACGTCATCGCGGTCGTAGAAAATCTCCTGAATGCCCTGGCCGTGGTGCATGTCGGTGTCGAGCACCGCGATTTTTTCAAACTTGTCGCGCAGCACTTGGGCCGCCACCGCCGCGTTGTTCACGTAGCAGAAACCGCCCGCCGCTTCGGCCCGGGCATGATGCCCCGGCGGACGGCACAAGGCGTAGGCCGCCGGCTCACCGTCGATCAGCGCCTGAGCCCCAGCCACCGCGCTTTGCGCCGACCAGTACGCCGAGCGCCAGGTCTGCTCGCCGACCGGGCAACTGCCGTCCGCCAGATAGCGCGCGGCCTGGGCGAGGATGCCGCGCAAGGCGTTGGGTTCGCGAACGAAGATGTTCGACATCACTTCATCGCCCCAGTCTTCGGGGATTTCTTTCCAGCGTGCGTGCGCTTCCTGGAGAAAGGTCAGATACGACGCGCCATGCACCGCCAGCAACGGCGCGAGACCGGCATCGACGGGCTGCTCGACGCTGAAGCCCAAACCGTGGGCGGCCTGCACCAGCCGTTTCGCACGCTCGGGCACTTCCTGCGGAGTACGCATCTGCCCACGCGAGTAATAGCTACGTGGATGGTGGAGCAATTGTTCGGCATGGAAAAAACTGCGCATGGTTCAGACTCCCTGTTCGATTCGACCGGCGCGGGCCAGCACGGCGTTGAGCAATACATCGGTGCCTTGCTTCACGTCTCCGGGCAACACATCTTCGGCTTCGTTATGGCTCAAGCCACCCACGCACGGGATGAACACCATCGCCGTCGGGCAGTAACGCGCGAGGTGAATCGCGTCATGGCCGGCGCCGCTGACAATCGACTGCTGAGCGTAGCCCAGCGCATCCACCGCATCTTGCACGGCTGCCACGCATTCGGCGTCGAACGGCGTGGCCGGGCTGATCCAGTGCGGGGTGATCGTCAGGTTCAGGCCTCGGCCATCGGCGATGGCCTGCAACCGGGCGTGGACTTGTTGCTCCATGGCGGCAATGGCGTCGTCGCGGTGATGACGCAGATCGACGGTGAAATTCACCAGCCCCGGAATGGTGTTGCGCGAGGATTTGTTGATGCTCAACTCGCCGACCGTGGTCAGGCCTTCGGGGGCAAAATCTGCGGCCAGACCTTCAATCGCCTGAATCATCCGCGCCACACCGTACAGCGCATCTTTGCGCAGCGGCATCGGCGTGGTGCCGGCATGGGCGGCCATGCCTTCCACGCGTACGTCGAGCCAGCGGATCGCCTGACCGCCCGTGACCACGCCGATGCTTTTGGCGTTGTCTTCGAGGATCGGGCCTTGCTCGATGTGCGCTTCAAAATACGCATCCACCGCGCCGCCCAACGGACGTTCACCGGCGTAACCGGTACGCTGCAAGGCCTCGGCAACGCTGATGCCATCGACATCACGCACCGCCAGCGCGGCGTTCAGATCCATGATTCCGGTGAACACCGCCGAGCCGAACATCGCCGGAGTGAAGCGCGCACCTTCTTCGTTGGTCCACACCGCCACTTCCAACGGTTTGCGGGTCTGGATGTTCAGGTCGTTGAGGCAACGCACCACTTCCAGCCCGGCGAGCACGCCGTAGACGCCATCGAAACGCCCGCCTTCGGGCTGGGTGTCGAGGTGGCTGCCCATCATCACCGGCGCGGCGTCCGGGTCGGTGCCGGCTCGGCGGGCGAACAGGTTGCCGATGGCGTCCACGCTCAGGGTCATGCCGGCTTCGCGGCACCAGTGGGCGAACAGTTCTCGACCGGCCTTGTCTTCATCACTCAGCGCCAGACGGCAGCTGCCCCCTCGGGCGGTCGCACCGATTTCGGCCATGGCCATCAGGCTCGCCCACAGGCGTTCACCATTGATTTTCAACATGAGGTTCTCCTGAAATTCCGGGTTAGGCACGGGCCATTTCCGCGCGATGGGCACTGGCGTGACGACGGGCGAGGGACAGCACGCAGACCAGCGAAATGCCGGCGATCAGGCTGTAGAACACCGCCATCGGCCACCATTGCCCGGTGAACTTGTGCGCCAGCATCGTGCCGATCAGCGGCGTCAGCCCACCGGCCACCGCGCCGCAGATCTGATAGGCCAGCGAGATTGCGGTGTAGCGCACGCGGGTCTCGAACATGCCGCTGACGTATCCGGCGATCACCGCGTAGAACGACGCCATGCACACCACCGCTAGCGCAATGCCGAGGATGATCAGCGGCGCCTGGGCCGAGCTGACCAGCACAAACATCGGATACGGCGAGGCCATCGCCAGCAGCGACACCAGGCACAGGAAACGCGTCGCGCCGATCTTCTCCGCCGTCCACGCGGCCAGCGGCTGGATGCAGAACTGGATGATCGCAACGAAGAACAGGCACTCAAGAATCAGCGAGCGCGGCAGCGCCAGTTGCTGAGTGGTGTAGGCGATCATGAAAGTGTTGGTGAAATACACGCCAGCGATGCCCAGCGTGTTGGCGCCGATGCACAGCAACAGCGGACGCCACGCGGTGCGCAGCACTTCCATCACCGGTGCCTGTTCTTTCTTGATCTGTTTTGTGGCCTGCTCGCGGCTGGCGAGGAATTCCGGTGACTCGTTCACGCCCAGACGAATCGCCAGGCCCACCAGCAGCAACAGCGCACTGGCGAGGAACGGTAAACGCCAGCCCCAACTCATCAGGTCTTCTTCCGGCAAACGGGTCACCGCGCTGAACGCCAGCAGCGACAGGATCAAACCCGCCGGGCTTCCCAGTTGCGCGAACGACGCGAAGAAATTGCGCCGGCCCTTCGGCGCATGCTCGCCGGCCATCAACACCGCCCCGCCCCACTCGCCACCGACGGCGATGCCCTGGACGATTCGCAGCAGAATCAGCAGCACCGGCGCGGTGGCGCCGATCTGCGCGTAGGTCGGCAACAGACCGATGCACACCGTGACCACGCCCATCATCAACAGCGTGATGATCAGGGATTTCTTGCGGCCGATGCGGTCGCCGATATGACCGAAAATGATCCCGCCCAACGGCCGGGCAAAGAAGCCCACGGCGAAGGTGCCGAATGCGGCCATGGTGCTGAACAGCGGATCGTCGGAAGGAAAGAACAGCGCGCCGAACACCAGCGCGGCGGCGGTGGCGTAAATGTAAAAGTCGTACCACTCGATCATGGTGCCGATGAAGGCTGCGGCCGCCGCACGGCGCGGCTGGTTCGAAGCGTGGGGCTTCATGGGGTCGGGCTCCTTTGATTGTTTTTTTGGCAGGAGGAAAACGTAAATCCGAGGCGCTCTGGCGGCGCCTGTCGTGGGGTGATTTATCGTCTCGGGGCTATGATTAGTCAATTTTCTATTTATTATTCCGAGTATTACTTCACCTTATAATCGAGAGCCGCCATGGCCGAACGCGATGTGCAACGCCTGCTCAACGACCGCCTCGACTGGAACCTGCTGCGCACCTTCCGGGTGATCGGCCAGGAGCTGAGCATCAGCCGTGCCGCCGCGCGTCTGCACCTGACCCAACCGGCGGTGAGCCAGGCGCTCAAGCGTCTTGAGGAGCAATTGGGTCGCCAGTTGATCGCCCGACGCGGCCCGCGCTTTGCCCTCACTGAAGTCGGCGAGCAGATCTTCGAACTGGCCGGCGAGATCTACGGGCAGATGTCCCAGGTCAGCAGCCTGCTGGAGCAACCGGCCGACGAAGTGATTGGCAAGGTGCGACTGCTGATCATCAGCCGGATTTTCTCCGAGCGCTTTGATGACTTCCTCGCCGACTTTCATCGGCAGTATCCAAGGGTGGATCTGGAGGTGGATGTGATGCGCAGTTCGGACATCGTCAGCGCCCTTCAGGAGAAAACCGCGACCCTCGGTCTGAGCCTCAATCGCCGCCCGCAACCGCGTCTGGAACAGCGCCTGTTCCTGCGTCAGCGCTATGCGTTTTTCTGTGGCAAACACCACGCGCTGTTCGGCCGACAGGACATCGGCGAAGGCGATCTACAGCGGGAGAATTTCGTCAGTTTCACCAGCGACCAGATTGGTGGAATGCTCTCGCCGCTGACGATTTTTCGCGATCAGCAAGGCTTCAGCGGACGCATCGTTGCCTCATCGCCAAGCCTGGAAGAAGTGAGGCGACTGGTGATCGCCGGGTTCGGAATCGGTTGTTTGCCGGAGCACGTGGTGGCAGCGGACGTCGAGGCCGGATTGCTCTGGCGCCTGCCGCCCCACGAGGGGATTGCCGATGTCGACATTCATCTGCTGTGGAACCGCGACCAGCGCATGAGCCGCGCCGAGACGCTGTTCATCGAACGTTTGCAGGCCTGTCTGGCGGATCAGTAACCGAGCAGTCGATCCGCGCTGTTGAGCAACGGCTCACCGGCATTCAATCGGCGGAAGTTCTCGGCGATCTGCTCGGCGATGCAATCGTGGGAGGCCGCCGAAGCCATGTGCGGGGTGATGGTCACGCCTGGGGTTTTCCACAGGGGATGATCGGCGGGTAGCGGTTCCTGTTCGAAGACATCGAGCAGCGCCCCGCGCAGTTTTCCGCGGGCTAGAGCCTGTTGCAGATCCTCGATGTTCAGGTGTCCGCCGCGACCGACGTTGACCAGTGCCGCACCGTTGGCCAAGTGCTCGAACGTCTGGCGATTGAGGATGCCGCGAGTCTCGTGGGTGAGCGGCAACAGGTTGATCAGCAATTCCACGCCGTCGAGAAACGGGTTGAAAGCTTCGCAGCCGGCGTAGGTCTGCACGCCCGATAAATCCTTTTTGCTGCGCGCCCAGCCACGCACGTCGTAACCAGCGGTTGCCAAATCCTGGGCGATCGCGCTGCCGAGCGAGCCGAGCCCCATCACACCGATCCGAAACTCGTGGGCCGGGCGTTGCAGCGGTCGCTCCCAATGCTGTTGGCGCTGTTGCTCCAGCACTTGATCGAAGCCGCGATGAAAGTGAATCACCGCCCAGCGCACGTACTCGGTCATGCCTTGGCGATGACCGGGATCGACCACGCGGCACACCGGCAAATCGGGGCAAGACGGATCGTGCTCCAGGTGATCGATCCCGGCGGCGACCGAGTGAATCACTTGCAGATTGGGTAACGCGGCGAGGCTGTCCGGTAGCGGAAACCAACAAGCCGCGATCTGCGCATTCACCGCCCGGGGATCGTCGGCCAGCACCGCCGAAAGCTGCGGCGCGCGGCGGGCAAAGGCCTCCTGCAATTGTTTGAGCAACAGCGTGTCGCGGGACATCAGTGCAACGGTGTTCATGACAGATAGGACTCGCGCTGGGATTCGATCAGGGTCAGTGCGGCCTCCCAGGCCAGGTCGATGATGTTGTCCTGTTCATCGCGGTCGAACTGTTCGGCGGTGTGGGCGCAGACTTCCGGCGACGGGAAATGCAGCTCGCAGCCACCGGCCAGCGCCTGAACCTGGGCCTGGCAGGCGCGCTCCAGGAAGTGGATTTCCTGGAATGCCTGGGCCACGCTCGAACCGCCGACCAGCAGGCCGTGATTGCGCAGGATCATCGCCCGGTGCGGGCCGAGGTCGGCGATCAAGCGCTCACGCTCATCCAGCGATAAGGCGATGCCTTCGTAGGTGTGGTAAGCAAGTTTTCCGTAGAACTTCAGCGCGTGTTGACTGATCGGCAGCAGGCCTTGTTTCTGCGCGGCGACGGCCATGCCGGCGGCGGTGTGGGTGTGGATCACGCAGTTCAGATCCGGGCGCGCCATGTGGATCGCCGAGTGGATCACGAAGCCGGCGGCGTTGACCCGATGCCCGGCGTATTCCGGGTCGACGATGCGTCCGTCCTGATCGATGCGCACCAGATCGGAAGCACGCATGCGGTCGAAAATCACGCCGTAGCGGTTGATCAGGAAATGATGCTCAGGCCCCGGAATCCGCAGGGTGATGTGGGTGTCGATCAGGTCGGTCATGCGAAAGTGCGCGATCAATCGATACAGCGCAGCGAGCTCGCAACGGGCTTGCCATTCGATCGGGTCAATGTGGGCGGGCTTACTCACGAATACACCTCTTTGCTTGTGTGAAGGACGACCGGGTTGGCCCGCAAACGCGCGAGGCCACAGACACCGATCAGAGACAGGGCCGACAGCAGCGTGAAGAACACCGCCAATGGCAGCCACTGCCCGGAAAACTTGCTGGCCAATAGCGTGCCGATCAGCGGCGTGGTGCCGCCGGCCAACGCGCAGCTCAATTGGTAGGCGATGGAGATCCCCGAGTAGCGCAGATGCACCGGGAAGGCCTGGGTCATGTATCCGGCGATCACCGCGTACAAAGCTGAGAGAATCACCACCGCGACGGCGATGCCGAGGGTCATCAGCAGGATGTTCTGAGTGCCGACCAGCAGAAACATCGGGTACGGCGTGACCATGCACAGCAACGCCACCAGCATCAGGAATCGACCTTCGCCGATGCGTTCGGCGAGCAGCGCAGACACCGGTTGCGACAACAGTTGAATGACCGTCACCAGAAACAGGCAGTCGAGAATGGTCGCCCGTGGGATGCCCTGATATTGGGTAACGTAGGTAATCATGAAGGTGTTGGTGAAGAAGAAGCCGGCCGAACCGATGGTGACGGCGGCGGCAGCAAACAGGATCTGCCGCCAGCACTGACGGATCACGTCTTTCACCGGGTATTTAGCGGTTTCGTTGTTGTCCTTGGCCTTGGCGAATTCCGGTGATTCATGCACCCCGGAACGAATCATCAGACCGACCATCATCAGCACGCCGCTGGCGAGAAACGGCAGACGCCAGCCCCAGGCGAGGAAGTCTTCCGGCGACAGCGACGTCACCAGTCGAAACGCGATCAACGCCAGCAGCAAACCCGCCGGGCTGCCGAGCTGGGCGAACGAGGCGTAAAAGGTTTTGCGTTTGGCCGGCGCGTGCTCACTGGCCATCAACACCGCCCCGCCCCACTCGCCGCCGACGGAGATGCCCTGAATCAAACGGAGAACAATCAGCCCGATCGGCGCCCAGATGCCGACGCTGGCGTAGCTCGGCAACAGACCGATGCCGGCGGTAGCCAGACCCATCAGCGCCATGGTCACCAGCAGCATTTTCTTGCGGCCGAGACGATCGCCCAAATGACCGAACACCATCCCGGCCATCGGGCGGGCGATGAAGCCGACGGCGAAACTGCCGAACGCGGCGAGCGTGCTGGTCACCGGGTCGCTGCTGGGAAAGAACACTTGCCCGAGCACCAGTGCGGCGGCGGTGGCGTAGATGTAGAAATCGTAGAACTCGATGGTCGTGCCAATGAAGGCAGCGGCCGCGGCGCGACGCGGCTGAGCGGTGGTGTGCATGCAAGAACCCTGTGTATTTATAGTTTTGGGCAGGTGTCGAGGCGGCTGACGGTCGCGCTCTGTGGCGCTTGTGGGCTTTATCGCTTCCGTGACAGGATTAGTCAATTTTCAAAAACTTATCTTTACTATTAGCGTGGCTACTACATGACCTCTTCCGCTAATCCTTGGGTCGGCCGGCGTTTTCTAAATGACCGGCTGGACTGGAACCTGCTGCGCACCTATCTGGTGATCGGTCAGGAAGGCAGCATGAGCCGCGCCGCTGCCCGGCTGCACATCACTCAGTCGGCGGTCAGCCAGGCGTTGAAACGTCTCGAAGAACAACTGGATTGTGTGTTGATTGCCCGCAGCGGACGGCGCTTTGATCTGACGGAAACCGGGGAAGAAGTCCTGCGGATTGCGGCGGATATCTACGGCGATATTTCTCGTTTGGGCACCGTGGTCGAAAACCGCCATGACGACGTGGTGGGCAAGATCCGTATCCTCACCGTGAGTGGCGTTCAGGCGCGGCATTACGATGAGTTTCTTGCGGACTTCCACGAAACTCACCCGAAAATCGAGCTGGAAGTCGAGGTGATGGGTAGCTCGAACATCATCAGTTCATTGCTGCAGAAGACCGCTACGGTGGGAGTCGGATTGTGTCGTCTACCGCAGCCGAGGCTGGAACAACGAGTATTGTTTCGTGAGCGCTATGCGTACTTTTGCGGGCAGCGGCATCGACTGTTCGGACAGCAGAATCTGACGCTGGAACAGCTGGCGGCGGAGAACTTTGTCAGCTTCACCAGCGATCAGCTCGGCGGCAATCTTTCGCCGTTGACGCTGTTTCGTGACCAGCAGGGATTTACCGGCAAGATCGTCGCCTCCTCCACCAGTTTCGAAGAGATTTATCGTCTGATCTGTGCAGGGTTCGGGATTGGCTGTTTGCCGATTCACCTGGTGCGACGAGATGTCGAACAAGGCTTGCTGTGGCGCTTGCCGCCGGAGGATGGGGTGGTGGATTTCGATATCCAGCTGCTGTGGAATCGCGAACAGAAGATGACTCAGGCGGAAACGGTGTTCATCGACAGCTTCCAGCACATGCTCAGTTTGCGTGAGCCTGTGCTGTGAAGCTGCAGCGGATTACACGTGGGGATCGCCCGGCGCCTTGGTCGGCGCCGCGTATTGCGGCTTGAGGTGACCGTGCTGGTCGAGCAGCCAGGCGTCCATGATCTGCCGCACCACGGGACCTGCGACCCGGCCACCGGCCTCGCCATTTTCGATCATCACCGAGATCGCGATCTTCGGATGTTCGGCAGGCGCAAAGCCGACGAACAAGGCGTTGTCACGATGGCGCTCGAGGGTTTTCTCGCGGTTGTAGCGCTCACCCTGCTTGATCGCCACCACTTGCGCCGTACCGCTCTTGCCGGCGATGCGGTATTGCGCACCGGCCGCCGCCGCACGAGCAATGCCTCGGGCGTCGTGCATCACCATCTGCATGCCGTGGTTGACCTGCTCCCAGTCACGCGGATCCTTGAGCAGGATGTTCGGCATCGGGTGTTCGTCCACCGGCGCTACACCGTCGACAGTCTTGGCCAGGTGCGGACGGTTCCAGATGCCCTTGTTGGCAATCAGTGCAGTGGCTTGAGCCAGTTGCAGCGGCGTGACCTGCATGTAGCCCTGACCGATACCGAGGATCACGGTTTCGCCGGGGAACCAGGCTTGACGGCGTGTGGCGCGCTTCCAGGCCTGGGAAGGCATCAGACCGGGCGACTCCTCGAACATGTCGAGCGATACTTTCTCGCCGAGGCCGAACATCGCCATGTAATCGTGCAGGCGATCGATGCCGAGCTTGTGCGCCAGGTCGTAGAAGTAGGTGTCGTTGGAACGCATGATCGCTGCGTCCATGTCCACCCAACCGTCGCCGCTGTGATTCCAGTTGCGATACTTGTGGTCGAAGTCCGGAAGTTGGTAGTAACCCGGATCGAAGACTCGGGTTTGAGGCGTGACCACGCCGGCGTCGAGGCCAGCGATGGCCACTTCCGGCTTGATCGTCGAACCGGGTGCGTACAGGCCGCGCAGCACGCGGTTGAACAGTGGACGGTCAATGGAGTCGCGCAGCGCGGAATATTCCTTGGAGCTGATACCGGTCACGAACAGATTGGGGTCGAAGCTCGGGTTGCTGACCATGGCCAGTACTTCGCCGGTCGAGGGGTCCAGCGCAACGACCGAGCCGCGACGGTCGCCCAGAGCGGCTTCGGCGGCTTCCTGGAGCTTGATATCGAGGCTCAGGACGATGTTTTTGCCGGGTATCGGATCGGTGTGTTTCAGCACGCGCAGTACGCGGCCCTGAGCGTTGGTCTCTACTTCCTCGTAACCGACGTGGCCGTGCAGTTGTGGCTCGTAGAAGCGTTCGATACCGGTCTTGCCGATGGACTGGGTGCCGCGGTATTCGACGGAGTCGAGGGTCTTGGATTCTTTCTCGTTGATGCGGCCGACGTAGCCGATCGAGTGTGCGAAGTGCGCGCCCAGCGGGTAGTTACGAACGAATTGTGGTTCGACATCCAGGCCCGGCAAGCGGAACTCGTTGACTGCCAGTACGGCGATCTGCTCTTCGGTCAGCTCATAGAACAGCGTTACCGGTGTAAACGGGTGGCGCGACTGCTTCATAGCCTTGTCGAAGACTGTGCGGTCTTCGGCAGGCAGGTGCAGGAGGTTGATGACTTCATCCAGCTCTTGGTTGACGTCAGTCGCGCGCTCGCGGGTGATGGTCAGGTTGTAGCTGGGACGGTTGTCGGCCAACAACACGCCGTTACGATCGTAGATCAGGCCGCGAGTCGGCGGGATCGGCAGGACGTGGACGCGATTGTTTTCGGAGATAGTCGAGTGGTAGTCGAACTCGACGACTTGCAGGATGTACAGGCGCACAACCAAGGCGCAACTGACGGCGAAGACGAACAGGGCACAGGCGATCAGGCGTTTGTTGACCAGCCGCGTCTCTTTTTCGTGATCCTTGATAGGGATGGGTTCGGGCATTTCTGCAGCCACTCTTTGACAAAAAATGAGCGCCGATCCTTGGGCGTAACATCAGTCCGTTAAAAAACGAGCTGCACCATACCAAAAACCGGGCGGTCATTTCAGAGGGATTTCCCCAATGGTTGCGATCGCGACGGCTGGGGGTTTCTCCAGGAACTTTTCTGCGGGCAAAACAAAACCCCA
>NZ_AKJQ01000032.1:0-97074 GCF_000282255.1 Pseudomonas sp. GM25
GTGCGCCAGCCGAAATAGCCGCTGCCCAGTTCCCAGGTCAGGTCACCGCCGTGTTCGCGGTGATAGGGGCTGATGCTGCCTTCGCCGGTGTCGTGGGCGAAGTTGCCGAGTTTGGCGCCCTGGTTCAGCGCGCGGATCGCGTTGGCACTGAGTGAGCCAAAACTCATTGCCGAGATGTTGAACACCGACGCCGAATACGGCTGGGTGCACTGCGGGCCACCGACGGTGACGCGGAAACTGCTCGGGTCGCTCAACGGCGCCGGGCGCATCGAGTGGCCGATGAATTCGAAACCGGATTGATAGACGTCGATCAGGGTGCCGAACGGTTTGTCGGCGGTTTCATTCTTGGCCCGCGAGTACACCAGCGAACGCTGGGCGCGGGAAAAGGGCAGTGCATCGCTGTCGGATTCCAGCAGGTACTGGCGGATCTCCGGGCGGATGCCTTCGACCAGATAGCGGATGTTGCCCAGGATCGGATAATTGCGGCGCACCGCGTGCGGGCTTTGCATCAGGTCGAACAGACCGATCAGGCTCAATACGCCGGTAACGGCGGTGATCGGCCACAGCCAGTCGTGTTCGAGAAAGGGCAGGCTGGCGAGGGTGAAAATCACGCAGACGGCAAAGAAGGCGTAGCGGCTCAGGAGTGACAGGCTCATACGGTTTCCTTGGTTCGGACGGTTTTTTTGCAGCAGTCAGGCGTTTTGCGCCTGCAGAAAGATCGAAAACAGCTCCGACTGGGATTTGATCCCCAGCTTGCTGTACATGTGTTTCTTATGGACTTTCACGGTTTCAACAGAGATTTCCAGCTTACGGGCGATTTCTTTACTGGAGCAACCGCTGAGCATCAGGCGCCCGACGTCCAGTTCCCGGGCGGTCAGTTGTGCGCCCTTGAGCTGCTGCACCGACGCTTCGAGCTGCACCCGCCAGTCCGGTTGCGACGGCGCCGGGGCCAAGGCCACGGTTTCGTTGATTTCATAGGGCAAACGCTGGCGCAACAGGCCGAGCACCCACGGCTGGATCAGCGACAGCAGGGCAATCTGCTCGCCGGTGAAGCGCTGCTGGCTGCCCAGCGACAGGCACAGCGTGCGGTCGCCTTCGAGCTGGCAATTGAACTGGATTTCGTCGGCCACCACATTCAGACGAAAGTATCGCTGGTAATACTCGGTCAGTTCGAAGTGCTCCGGCGCGACCTCCGACAGGCGATACAAACCGGTGCGCGACTGCTCGCGGCAGGCGATGTAGAACGGGTCGAGCAGGTACAGACCGCGCAGATAATCCTGAAACAGCTGATCGGGACTGCCGTCGGCGCCGGGGCATTCGGCGAACACCTGCGGGTGGCGGTCGGCGCTGAACAGCAGCGCCACCCAGCTATCGAACGGCACGTACTGGTCGAGCAGGCGCACCAGTTGCGCCCAGAAATTCGGCTTGTCGAGGGCGTCGATCAACTGCCCGACGGCGCGGTGCCAGGTGATGTCGTCAAACGAAAGAGTCATGCCTCTACCCCTATCGGGTTACCCCGGCCGCGTAATTCCCTGGCCGGTCGAATGCGAAGCATACTGGCCCACAGACAGCCGCCGGGCAATCTTTCGGCGCCCGGCGCTCATAACAAGGACTACCCATGAAAGTCGAACTCGCCCAGCTGGCGGGCCGTGACAATGGCACGGCTTACAACCTCGAACGCGCCCTGGCGGCAATTGCCGCGTGCCCGGCCGACACGCAATTGATCGTGTTCCCCGAAACCCATCTGATGGGCTTCCCGACCGCCGACACCGTGGCGCAGATCGCCGAACCGCTGGACGGCCCGACCGTCAGCGCCGTGCAGGCCGCCGCCCGCGAGCGCAACCTCGCCGTGGTGATCGGCATGGCCGAGAACGACAACGGCCGCTTCTACAACACCACGCTGCTGATTACCCCCGAAGGCATCGCCCTGAAATACCGCAAGACCCACCTCTGGGCGTCGGATCGCGGTGTGTTCGAGGCGGGTGACCGTTACGCCACGTGCCTGTGGAACGGTGTGCGGGTCGGTCTGCTGATCTGCTACGACATCGAATTTCCGGAATCGGCCCGGGCCCTGGCGCAACTCGGCGCCGAATTGTTGATCGTGACCAACGGCAACATGGACCCGTACGGCCCGACTCACCGCACCGCCATCATGTCCCGGGCCCAGGAAAACCAGGCATTTGCGCTGATGGTCAATCGGGTGGAAGCCGGAGATGACGGGTTGATGTTTGCCGGCGGCAGCGCGCTGGTGGATCCGCTGGGCACGGTGCTGTTCGAGGCCGGGCGAGAGGAAGGGCGGTTCAGTGTCGAGCTGGATTTCGGTCAGCTGGAGCTGGCGCGCAAGGATTATCGGTATCTGGATGATCAGCGGTTGAGGTTGCCGGGGGAGGTGGTTGAACACGCCTCGGGAGTACGTGAGCTGCTGATCCCTTGACCCGTTGTACCCGATCGTTCCCACGCTCTGCGTGGGAATGCAGCCCGGGACGCTCTGCGTCCCAAGAGCGGACGCAGAGCGTCCATTGAGGCATTCCCACGCGGACGGTTCGACGCCTCGACGTGGGAACGATCAGCAACACCCGAAACATTCGCCGAACTCGGCCTCTGCCATAAATCCAATAAAATCCGGAGTAAGTCGCCCATGGCTCGTTTGCAACGCACCCTTTCGCTAGGGTCGGTGGTGCTGTTCGGCATCGCCTACATGACGCCGATCATTGTTCTCGGCACGTTCGGCATCCTCGCCCAGTCCACCGCCGGCATGGTGCCCGCCGCGTATCTGGCGGCATTGGTGGCGATGTTTTTCACCGCCATGAGCTACGGGCGCATGGCCGCCGCGTTCCCGGTAGCCGGCTCGGCCTACAGCTACGTGCGCAAGGCGATCAGCCCGAAACTTGGCTTCATCGCCGGTTGGGCGGTGCTGCTCGATTATCTGTTTCTGCCGATGGCGATCTGGCTGATCGGCGCCGCGTATCTGGCTTCGGCCTTCCCGTCGATCCCCCAGTGGATCTGGGTACTGGCGTTCATCGGCATCACCAGCGCGATCAACATCATCGGTCTGAAACTGGCCAACGGCATCAACGCCTTGCTGATGCTGGTGCAGTTCCTGGTGCTGATCGCCTTCGTCGCGCTGTGCGTGCATTACGTCGGTGGTGATGCCAGCACGCCGCTGTGGTCGATCAAGCCGTTCTTCAACGGCGACATGCAGATGCCGCTGATCATGAGCGGCGCCGCCATTGCCTGCTATTCGTTCCTCGGCTTCGACGCGGTCAGCACGCTCACCGAAGAAACCCGGGATCCACGTCGCACCATCCCTCGGGCAATCATGCTGATCACCCTGATCGGCGGGCTGATTTTTGTCGGTGTGTCGTACTTCGTGCAGATCGCTCATCCGTCGTTCCAGTTCGACAGCGTCGACTCGGCGGCCTACGAAATTGCGCGCAACATCGGCGGCGACCTGTTCGTGTCGATCTTCCTGATCGGCCTGATCGTCGGTCAGTTCGCCTCGGGCCTGTCGGCGCAGGCCAGCGGTTCGCGGCTGTTGTTTGCGATGGGCCGTGACGGAGTGCTGCCCAAGTCGTTTTTCGGCACCTTGCACGAGCGCTTCGGTACGCCGGTCAACAGCATCCTGCTGTGTGCAGTGGTGGCTTTGCTGGCGCTGAAACTCGACGTGACCACCTCGACCTCGTTCATCAACTTCGGCGCATTCCTGGCGTTCAGCCTGGTCAACCTGTCGGTGATTTTTCACTACTGGATCGGCGGCGAGAAAAAGGGCCTGCGCGAGTTGATCCTGTTCCTGATCTTTCCGTTCATCGGCCTGGCAGCGGACTTGTGGCTGATGGTCAGCCTCGATCACCTGGCGGTGTATCTGGGCCTGAGCTGGCTGGCGATTGGCGTGGTGTACCTGGCGGTGCTCACGGGTGGTTTCCGCCGGCAGCCGCCGGAGATGGATTTCCAGGAAACCGCCTGATCCGGCATCAGGCCGCCGGGCGGTTCTGGCGCAACGGCAACTGCACGCGGAACGTCGTGCCGGCGCCCAATGTACTGCGCACGGAAATATCGCCGCCGTGTTTCTTCACGATGCCATACGAGAGGGACAGGCCCAGGCCTGTCCCCTGGCCCACCGGTTTGGTGGTGAAGAACGGGTCGAAGATTTTCTGCAGGGTCTCGGGTGCGATGCCCGAACCGGTGTCGGCCACTTCGATGATCGCCGTTTCACCTTGCACGCCGGTGCGCAGGGTGATGGTGCCGCGCTCCGGGCCCATGGCCTGCGCCGCGTTGATCACCAGGTTCATGATCACCTGATTGATCTGCGAGGGCAGGCATTCGATCTCCGGCAGGTCCTGATATTCCTTGACCACATCGGCCTTGTACTTGAGCTCGCCGGCGACGATGTTCAGGGTCGATTCGATGCCCTGTTGCAGATTGGCCCACTGCCATTGCTGATGGCTGTCGACCCGGGAGAAATCCTTGAGATCCCGGACGATCTGCCCGACCCGGCCGATGCCTTCCTTGGACTCGCGGATCAGCGTCGGGATGTCTTCCAGCAGATAGTCCAGTTCCAGGTGCTCGCGCAATTGCTGCAACTGCGCGGCGGCTTCGGCGGGCAAGTTCTGCCCGGCGGTGTGATAGGCGCCGAGCATGGCCAGCAGTTGCTGGAAGTAGCCGTCGAGCGTGCCGAGGTTGGAGGAAATGAAACCGATCGGGTTGTTGATTTCATGGGCGACCCCGGCGGCCAACTGACCGAGCGAGGCGAGTTTTTCCGACTGCACCAATTGGCCTTCCAGTTGTTTGCGTTCGTCGATTTCCCGCTGCAAGGCTTCGCTGGCCTGCCGGAACTGGGCGGTGCGCTGATCCACCAGATGTTCCAGGTGATGCATTTGCAGGGACGCGCGTTCGGTCATCTGCCATTTGGTCAGCAGGGTGTTGGCCATCTGCTGGACTTCGATGTTGTCGAAGGGTTTTTTCAGGATCAACAGCCGGTCGTGAGCGTGCAGGCGATCCAGCAGTTCGTCCCAGGAATAGTCGGAATAGGCGGTGCAGACCACCACCTGCAACTGCGGGTCTTGCAGCCAGAGTTCTTCGATGGTCCGCGCCCCGTCCCAGCCGTCCGGCATGCGCATGTCGACAAAGGCCAGTGCATACGGGCATTGCTCCTGCAGGGCCAGGTTGAGTTTGGCCAGGCCTTCTTCGCCACCGTAGGCCGAGTCCAGTTCGAAGGGCGCTCGCCGGGGTTTGGCCGGCACGCCGAACAGGGCGGCTTCCATCTCGTCCAGTTTTGCCGAGTGCGCCGGGGCCGGGGCGAGAATCTTGCGAAAGTCCTCGTGGATCGACGGCATGTCATCGATCAGCAGGATGCGGCGGTTCGACAGCTCGCTCATGCGTTCTCCGTAACGGTGATCAGCGGAATCTGCAGGGTAAACAACGCGCCCAGTCCCGGCCCGTCACTGTGGGCGGTGAGGTGGCCGTTCATCTCGATGGCTGCCAGCGCGCAACTGTGCAGGCCGAAGCCGTGGCCTTCCTTGCGGGTGGTGAAACCGTGGGCAAAGATCCGCGTCATGTTTTCCGGGGCGATGCCTTCGCCGTCGTCCCTGACACTGATTTCCAGAAAGTTGTCGTCGACGATTTTCACCCCAAGGGTCATGGTGCGCGGGCGATTGCTCAGGTCGGACATCGCATACTTGGCGTTGCTGATCAGGTTGATCAGGATCAGCAGCAAGCGATGTTTGTCGCCCATCACCTGGGGTACTTCGGCGTATTCCTTGACCACCGTGACGTGGTGCCGGGTGAGGGCGCCGGCGTTCATGCGCAGCGCGTCTTCGAGCAGCTCGTTGATATACAGCGGCTCGGTCAGGCTGTTGGCCCCGGCATAGGATTGCTGGGTGGCGACGATGTCCTTGATGTGATCGACGCTTTTGTTCATCTGGTTAAGCTCGTCGACCATCTCCTGCTGTTCCTGAGCGATGGCGCCGACCAGTTGATTGAGGTAGCCGGGCAGCAGCTTGCCCTTGTCATCCTCGCTGAGAAAATGGCCGAGATCGTGCGGGTGTTCGTTGATCAGTTGCATCGCCTTGCCCAGCCCTAGCGCCTTGCTGCTGCGCAGTTTTCGCGAGATCAGATCGGAGGAAATGTTCACGCTGTTGAGCACGTTGCCGACGTTGTGCAGCACGTTGGTCGCGATTTCGGCCATGCCGGCCTGCCGCGCGGCGTCGAGCAGTTCGCTCTGCACGTTCTTCAGCTCCCGGGTGCGTTCCTCGACCCGTTGCTCCAGTACGTCATTGGCGGTTTGCAGGGCCGCGTTGACCCGGTTGATCTCGGCGAAGCTGCGGATCAGACGGATTGCCAGCCACAGCAGCGACAGCATCAGCAGCACCGAAAACAGCAGCAGGTAGAAGTGGTATTTCCTGTCGGTCTTTTCGGCCCGTTGCTGATCCTGATTGAGCATGGTGGTGATGTTGTCCAGACGCTCGGCCACGGGGATAGCTTCGATGCTGTCGAGCAAACTGTTGACGATCGGCTGTTCGCGCAGGATCAGGGTGATGTGATTGCTCAGGATCTTGATCGGGGCCTGAAAGTCCTCGGGCAGGCGTTGTGCGTTGACCGCCAGTTTGTTCAGGCCCAGCACGATATCGGCGGCCTTGTCGTCGGAGGTGACCTGGGAAAATTCCAGGGCGCTGAGCAGCAGGTCATAGGTGTCGGTGGCGATGTTCTGCACCTGGATCTTGTCGAGGTCGGACAGGTCGGCCAGTTGCGCCTGAATGTCATCTTCGGCGGTGGGCAGAAACGCCAGGGAATTGCGCAACAAGGCGTTGTGCGACTTGAACCGTTCCACCAGCCGGGTCTTTTCCTGCATGGCCATGAGAAAACTGTCGTGGGCCTCGTCCCATTGTTTCGAGTCGCTGCGCCCGTGGCCGGATTCCATGGTGTCGAAACGTTCCCACAACCGGTTCATCTCGGTCATCGGCGAAATCAACGGATCGTAATTGTGCGAGAGCGCCACTCGGGCCTTGAGGATTTCGTTTTCCCACAGCGAATCCTGTTGCTTGATCTGGCGGATCAGGTCGCGGGATTCGGTATAGGCCGTGGTCTGCTCGGAGCTGGACTTGAGGTACAGAAACACCAGGATCGAGGCCAGCAACACGGCAACCAACCCGAGCAACAGCAGGCTGGCCCGGCGCGAAACTTTCATCATGGCTTGCCCTCCCAACGGCCGGTCAGGGTCTTGAGAAACTGGATAATCAGGGTCTTGTCTTCTTCGTTCGGCATGCGTCCCAACTGGTACTGGAACATCACGTCCACGGCCCGTTCGAGGGTGGGCGCCGAGCCGTCGTGGAAGTACGGCGCGGTCAGTGCGACGTTGCGCAGGCTCGGCACCTTGAACACGGCGCGATCGGCTTCGTCACCGGTGATGTTGAAGCGGCCCTGGTCGGCCACCGTCGGGTGGCCGCGGTCGGCGATGTAGTCACCGAACACGCCGAATTTCTGGAACATGTTGCCGCCGATGTTTACCCCCTGATGGCAGGCGATGCAGCCGTAATCCTTGAAACGCTGGTAACCGTACTTTTCTTCGAGGGTCAGGATGTCGGTGTTGCCCAGCAGGTACTGATCGAAGCGCGAATCGGGCGTGAGCAACGTGCGCTCGAAAGCGGACAGGGCGCTCTGGATATTGGCCCGGGTCACGGCGTCGGGGTAGGCGGCGCTGAAGGCCTGGCGATAGCCAGCATCGTCGGCGATACGTTGCACCACGGTGTTCCAGTCGCTGCCCATTTCGTGGGGGCTGGTGATCACGACGTTGGCCTGCTCTTCCAGCGTCTCGACGCGGCCGTCCCACAACTGGCGGAAGTTGAGGCTGGCGTTGAACACGGTAGGCGTATTGAACTCCACCGGTTGCCCGTTGAAACCGCTGGAAAAGGCGCGACTGTCGGCACCGTTTTTGTCCAGTTGATGGCAACTGGCGCAGGACAGCGTGTTGTTGATCGACAGCCGTGGATCATTGAACAGCTGGCGTCCCAGTTCGACCTTTTTTGCATCTTGTTGCGGGACGGCCGGCAAGGGTTTAAGCGGCTCGTCCAGCGGCGCGGCCGTGGCATTCGCGCAGATCGCCAACAGCAGAAACACCCGCGCCGGATGGATCATGCCAGCCCCCAGGGACCGGGGCGGACTTCGCCCAGCAACTGGGCAAACCTGTCTGCCGGCAAGGCTTTGCTGAAGTAGTAACCCTGGCCTTCCTCGCAGTGGTGGTCCTTGAGAAAGGCCAACTGTTGCGCGGTTTCCACCCCTTCGGCGATGACGTTCAGGTTCAGGCTCTTGCCCAGGCTGATGATCGCGCCGACCAGCGCCGCATCGCTGCTGTCATGGCTCAGCCCGCGAATGAACGACTGATCGATCTTCAGCACATCGATGGGAAACCGGCGCAGATAGCTCAGGCTGGAATAGCCGGTGCCGAAGTCATCGATGGCCAGCCGAACGCCCAGCGCCTTCAGCCGGTTCAGCGCGCTCATCGTCGCGTCGACGTTCTGCATCAGCACGCCTTCGGTGATCTCCAGTTCCAGCAGGCGAGGATCCAGCCCGGTCTGTGCCAGCACCTGCTCGATGCCCTCGACGAAGTGCCGCTGGCGAAAGTCGATGGCCGAGGTGTTGACCGACATGCGGATCGGCGGCAACCCCGCTTGTTGCCAGTCGCGGGTCTGCCGACAGGCCTCGGCCAGTACCCATTTGCTCAGCGGCACGATCAGGCCGCTGTCTTCGGCCACCGGGATGAACTCCGATGGATACACCCAGCCATGCCCCGGTTTCTGCCAGCGCACCAGTGCCTCGGCACCGACCACCCGGCCGCTGGCCAGCTCGATTTTCGGCTGGTAGTGCAAGACGAATTCGTGGCGTTGCAGGGCCTGGCGAATGCCCGATTCGATGCTTTGCTGTTCCCGTGCGCGCTGGTTCATGGCTTCGATGAAGAAGCCGATCTCGTTCGGCCCGCTCTCCTTGGCATTGCGCATCGCCGTTTCCGCTTTTTTGATCAGCTCGATGGCCTCGAGTCCGTCATCGGGGTAGAGGCTGATGCCCAGCCCGGCGGTGACACTGACGTCATGCCCGACAATCGTCTGCGGAGTACGAACGGCCAGCAGCAGTTTTTCGGCGATGCTGCGGGTCTGCTGTGGATGGTTGATGTCGCTGAGCATCACCACGAACTCGTCGGAGCCATAACGAAAGACCGAGTCCGATTCGCGCACGCAGGCCAGCAATTGCTGGCCGACCCGTTTGAGCATCTCGTCGCCCGCCGGATGGCCCAGGGCATTGTTGATGCGCTTGAAGCGGTCCAGGCCGAGAAACATCACCACCAGTTGTTTGTCATGGCGCCGGCAGGCGGCCAGCGACTGAGTCAAACGGTCACCGAGCAAGGTGCTGTTGGGCAGGCCCGTGAGGCTGTCGTACTGCAACAGGCGCGAGACCTTGAGCAATTCGTGCACGCGGGCTTCGACGGTCTGTTCAAGGTTGAGCATCTTCAGTGCCGCGTCCTGGGCGAGCTGCCATTTCCAGGTCAGGGCATTGGCCATCTGGCGGATTTCCAGGGTGTCGAACGGCTTTTTCAGGATCAACAATTGATCGCCGAACTCCAGTCGTTCGGCCATGGCCTCCCAGCTGTAGTCGGAATAGGCGGTGCACAGCGCAATTTGCAGATTGGGGTCGACCGCCCAGAGTTTTTCGATGGTTTCCAGGCCGTCCCAACCGGGCGGCATGCGCATGTCGGTGAAAGCGAGGGCGTAGGGCCGGCCTTCGTCCAGGGCGTTTTGCACCAGTTTCAGCGCTTCCTGGCCCTGATAGGCGGAGTCCAGCTGAAACGTCAGGTGCGGCGCCTGGCGGGTGCCGAACAGCGTCTGCTCAAGCGCGTTCAGATCTGCTTCACCGTGGGTGTCGGGCGTGAGGATCTTGCGAAAGTCGGCATGGATCGCCGGGGTGTCATCGACGATCAGAATGCGCCGGTTGGTCTGAGGGAACGGTGTTTTCATCCTTCATCCTCCCTGTGCAGTGGGGCGGCCACACTGGCGTCCTTCAACAACTTGGCAGCCTGCTCGGGGCTGACGGCCTCGCGCGGGCAAAGGCCCTGCACGTCTTTCAACGGTGGGCCGGACGTGTGTGCCGTGTCCTGATCCGACGGCAGGGGCCCTTCGGCGCTGATATCGATCGCCAGATCCCGCGCGAAATTGACGATGGCCCGCAGCCTGTTGGCGCCGGCTTCGTCCTGAGCCGCGTGGTCGATCAGCGACTGCGAGAGTTTGAGATGGTTGACCCGGTAGGTTTGCAGCCAGTCGAAAGAGGAATACTCGGTGCCGAAATCATCGATGGCGATGGTCACCCCCAACTCGCGCAGGCGCGGCAGCGCGTCGTTGTGGGTCCATTTGGTCTGGGCGAGCGTGGCTTCGGTGACATCGAAACGCAGGTCCCACGGCGCCAGCTCCCAGCGGGCCGCGATGCGCAGCACGTCGTAGATCAGTTCGGGACCGGTCTTGAGCTGCGCCAGGGAAATCTTGATCGCCATCACCGGTGGCGCCACCCCCTCGTTCTGCCACTGGCGCATCTGCCAGCAGGCGTGATCCAGAATCCAGCGTCCGAGGGGAATGATCGCGCCGGTCTTTTCCGCCGCTGGTACAAAGGCCGACGCCGGCAGCAGGCCCAGCCTGGGATGCTGCCAGCTGACCTGCGCGGCCATGCCGAGGATCTTGCCGCTGTGCAGGTCGACTTCCGGCGTGTAATCGAGCCTCAGTCCGCCCCGGGTAAGCGCCGTGGTTAATTCTTCGGCAAGGGTCAGGCGCTCGGCCACTTCCCGGGTGATCTCCTCGGAATGGAACTGGTACTGATTGCGTCCGGTTTCCTTGGCGCGGTACAGCGCCATGTCGGCTCCGGCCAACAGGCTGTCTGCATCCAGACTCGTGGGCCGGTAAAGGCAGATGCCGATGCTGACGGAGATGTGCACGGCATTACCCGTCAGGTGGTAAGGCTCCGCCAGTGCATCGCGGATCTTGGCGGCAACGGTGGCGGACTGGGTCGGGTCGCTGACATCCAGCTGCAGGATCGCGAACTCGTCACCGCCCAGCCGCGCCACCACGTCGTTTTCCCGCACACCGGATCTGATCCGCTGCGCCACTTGCTGCAACAGCAGGTCGCCGACCGGGTGACCGAGGGTGTCGTTGATGCGTTTGAAGTGATCCAGATCCAGATAGAACACCGCGAAGGGCGCGGCCCCCCGGCGTGCGGCGGCGAAGGCCTGATGCAGACGTTCGATCAGCGTGGCGCGGTTGACCAGTCCGGTAAGGCCGTCCGTGCGAGCCAGCAGGTTCATCTTCAGCGCGGCGTCTTCGGTCATTTGCCATTTGACGGTCAGGGCACTGGCCATCTGGCGGATTTCGATCGCGTCGAAAGGTTTTTTCAGGATCAGCAGGCGATCGCTCAAGGGTAGCCGCTGGTCGATCTCTTCCCAGGAATAGTCGGTATAGGCGGTGCACAGGGCCACTTGCAGCCGGGGATCGACCTGCCACAGCCGCTCGATGGTTTCCAGACCATCCCAGCCCGGCGGCATGCGCATGTCGATGAAGGCCATGGCATAGGGGCGCCCGGCAGCCAGGGCGGCTTCGAGCATCGTCAGGGCTTCGCGGCCCTGATAGGCCGAGTCCAGCTCAAAGTGTTCTTTAGGTGAAGCGGTTGTGTGGGACGGGGTGCCGAACAGCAGGCTTTCGGTTTCGCCCAGGCGGTTGTCTTCCACCGTGGCAGGTTTGAGGATTTTCGCGAAGTCGCCGTGGATCGACGGCGTATCGTCGACGATCAACACGCGCCGATTGATGGTTGCGGGGTGCGCAATCATGACGCAAGACCCGCGAATTCACGCACGTTCGTCATCGGGAGCATCCTTTTCCCCTCGTCACATGCCTGCGTGCAGGCCGATGGTGTCGTCCAGCGCCTTGAGCATAGTTGCCCCGCCGGTACTTCGCCTGTCGCTGTGTCACCGATGATTTACATGGCTTGCGCGAAAAATCATCTAGCCTTTCATGCACGTGCGGGCAAGCGGGGAGGTCTGTCGGCGCGCCGTTGCATCCACTGTTTTCGCGAGGCCTCGCCATGGAAGAGCAAACCGCCCCGAATTCACCGTCGCGACCCAAGGTATTGCTGGTCGATGACGAGGAACCGATCCTCAACAGCCTGCGCCGTCTGCTGCGCAGCCAGCCGTATGAGGTGTTGCTGGCGACCAGCGGCGCCCAGGCTCTGGAAATACTCGAACAGCAACCGGTGAATCTGGTAATGAGCGACGCGCGCATGCCCAACATGGATGGCGCCACGCTGCTGGCTCGCGTTCATGAGCTGTACCCGGCGACCGCGCGGATCATGCTCACCGGCTACGCCGACCCTTCGGCGATCATCAAGGCGATCAACGAGGGCCAGATCGAGCGCTACATCAGCAAACCCTGGAACGACGAAGAAATGCTCCTGACCTTGCGCCAGGCCCTGGAGCATCAACATCTGGCGCGTGAACGCGAGCGTCTGGAACGACTGACTCGGGTGCAGAACGAACAATTGAGGTTGCTCAACAGCACCCTGGAAAAACATGTCAGCGCCCGCACCGCCGAGTTGCAGCAGACCGCCGACATGCTCGATCTGGCGTATGAAGAGCTCAAGCGCAGTTTTTTGACGGGCACCGAAATGTTTTCGTTGCTGGCCAACCTGCGCCTGCCGCCGGCCAAACAGACCAACCGGCAGATCATCGAACTGGTGCGCGGCTACTGCCACGAGCACCGGCTCGACGAAGCCACCAGCCGCGACCTGACCATGGCCGCCGCGCTCTACAACATCGGCAAGCTGAGCTGGACCGACAGCATGATGACCACGCCTTCGGACCTGCTGCACAGCACCGACCGCGATCGCTATCGGGCTTATCCGAAACAGAGCGAATCGCTGTTGATGACCCTGGACCCGATGAAGGATGCGGCGCGGCTGATCCTGCACCATCAGGAACACTGGGACGGCAGCGGCTTTCCCGACCGGCTCAAGGGCGAGGCCATTCCCTTGGGCTCGCGGCTGTTGAAACTGGCGGTGGATTTCGTCGAGTTGCAGCGCGGATTGATTCTCGAGCGGCAAATGAACAGCGATGAAGCGTTGCTGTACCTGCGTCAGTACGCCGGCAAACTCTACGATCCCGAGCTGATCGAGGATTTCATCAAGGTCTGCGCAATGGTCAGCGACATCACCCTGACCGATCCGGACGTGAAGGTCATGGGCACCCGGGAGCTGGCGGCGGGGATGATCCTGGCGCGCAATCTCAACGCCGACAACGGCATGTTGCTGCTCAATGCCGGCAAGGTGCTGAGCGCTTTGCTGGTGGACAAACTGATCAGTTTCGAAGCCATGGAGGGCGCTAAATACAAGGTGTTCGTGAAAGTGCCGGAGGAACTTGAGGCGACCCTCACGGCCCAGGGTGGATGACGCTGGCGCGGTCGGCGTGGGATCCTTGCGGTTTTTCCCAAGGCCGATGGCTGACCCATGACCTCTGTTTCTGCAGTTTCGCCCCGCCTCATTCGTATCGCCGCCGCATTGTTGCTCAACCCCGACGGCCAGACCCTGCTGGTGCGCAAGCGCGGCACTACGGCGTTCATGCAACCGGGCGGCAAGATCGAACCTCATGAACTGCCGGTGCATGCATTGGCCCGTGAGCTGGAAGAAGAGCTAGGGCTGGTGATTGATCCTGAGCAGGCGAGCTTTCTCGGCCAGTTCTCGGCACCCGCCGCCAACGAGCCGGGATTCGTCGTGCAGGCCGAGATCTTTCAGCTGACCATCGACACCGAAGTATCCCCGGCTGCCGAGATCGAGGAGGTGATCTGGATCGACCCGGCTACCGACGGCGATGTGGTTCTCGCCCCATTGACACGCGACCTGATCCTGCCGTTTTATCGAGCCTCGCTGACCGCGATCGCCTGATCATTCGTGCAAAGGACTTCGTCATGATCCCGCTTCCAGACCTGCTGATTTTTGCCGCCGCCGCACTGCTGATGGTGCTGACGCCGGGGCCGAACATGATCTACCTGATCTCGCGGTCGATCTGCCAGGGACGCCGCGCCGGGGTGACCTCGCTGCTCGGCGTGGTGGCGGGGTTCTTCGTGCACCTGTTCGCGGCGGCCGCCGGTTTGACCGCGGTGTTTCTCGCGGTGCCGATGGCCTATGAAGTGTTGAAGTGGGCCGGTGCGCTGTACCTGCTCTGGCTGGCCTGGCAGGCGGTGAAACCCGGCGCCCGTTCGCCGTTCGAGGCGCAACAATTGCCGGCGGATTCTTCGCGCAAACTGGTCACCATGGGTTTTCTCACCAGCGCGCTGAACCCGAAAATCGCTGTGTTTTACCTCTCGGTATTTCCGCAGTTCATTTCGCCAGAGCACGGCTCGGTGTTCACTCAGAGCATCATCCTCGGCCTGACCCAGATCAGCGTCAGCTTCTGCGTCAACCTGTTGATCGCGCTGTTCGCGGCGGGCATCGCGTCGTGGTTCGTCAACAACCCAACCTGGCTGGCAGCGCAGCGGTATTTCATGGGCTTCGTGCTGGGCGGCCTGGCCGTGCGGCTGATGCTTGAACAGCGCAAGGCCGCCTGACATGTGGATCGAACGGCTGGACGCCAGCCATGCGCTGGCCTATCGCGAACTGATGCTGGAAGCCTATGACCGGCATCCGCAGGCGTTCACTTCCAGTGTGCGCGAGCGCGCGGTGATGCCGCTGAGCTGGTGGGAGTCACGCCTGACCAGCAAGCTCGACGCGGTGTTCGGCGCGTTCGAAGACGGCCGGCTGGCGGGCATCGTCGGCCTGGCGTTCGAGCCTCGGGAAAAGGCCCGGCACAAGGCAACGGTATTCGGCATGTATGTGTCGGCTGAATTTCGCCAGCGCGGGCTGGGGCTGAAATTGATGGAGGCGGTGCTGGGTGAAGCGCAGCAGCATCCGGCGCTGAAAGTCATTCAATTGACCGTCACCGCCGGCAACGACGCCGCGTTCAAGTTGTACCAGCGCTGCGGCTTCATCCAGTTCGGCCTGGAACCGATGGCGGTGCGGGTCGGCGAGGACTACTTCGACAAGATCCACATGTGGTGCCCACCTTCAGTGCCAACCGCCAGCCTCAACGAACCGCGCTGACCCCATCCAGGGTCGAGAATGAAGTGTCCTTGGCCGTCAGCAGGAAGTCGCGCATGTACGGCGCGTCCAGCATGTCGGCGCGGATCGCCGCGTACAGCGTCGCAAACAGACCTTTCTCGCCCAGCCGTTTGCCCTTCACGTAACCGCGCGAGCTGTATTCATGCAGCGCCCAGTGCGGCATGCCGCACACGCCACGGCCGCTGGCCACCAGTTGCATCATCATCACCGTCAGCTCTGAGGTGCGTACCTGCGCCGGTTCGATGTCGGCCGGTTCGAGGAAGCGGGTGAAGATGTCCAGTCGATCGCGTTCGACCGGGTAGGTGATCAGGGTTTCGGTCAGCAGGTCTTCGGGGACGATGTACGGTTTGCTTGCCAGTGCGTGCTGGTTGGCAACCGCCAACATCGCCTCGTAGGTGAACAGCGGCACGTAGGTGATGCCAGCGATTTCCAGCGGGTCGGACGTCACCACCAGATCCAGATCGCCCCGGGCCAGCGCCGGCAGCGGGGCAAACGAGAAACCCGAAGCGAGGTCGAGTTCGACTTCCGGCCACGCATCGCGGAACTGGTCGATGGTTGGCATCAGCCACTGGAAGCAGCTGTGGCATTCGATGGCCATGTGCAGACGCCCGGCGGTGCCCCCGGCCAGACGCCCGATGTCGCGTTCAGCGGCGCGCAGCAGCGGCAGGGTCGCGTCGGCCAGTTGCAGCAGGCGCAGGCCGGCGCTGGTGAAGCGCACCGGTTTGGTCTTGCGCACGAACAACGGCATGCCCATGCGCTCTTCCAGCTCCTTGAACTGGTGGGACAGCGCCGACTGCGTCAGGTGCAAGCGGTCGGCTGCATCGACCAGGCTGTCGGCTTCGCGCAGGGCATGCAGGGTTTTCAGGTGACGGATCTCAAGCACCGCAGGCTCCATGAGGAAAATTTGTGATCAACACGAAAAGGTTGAGTTTGTCTCATGTTGCCCTGGCTGTCGACAATGGCGCCATCTTTTACGCAATGGAGAACACTCGACATGGCCGTGGCCCACACCCTTGGTTTCCCGCGCATCGGCGCCGACCGCGAATTGAAAAAAGCCCTCGAAGCCTGCTGGAAAGGCGATCTCGATCAGGCTGCTCTGAATCAGGTTGGCCGTGAGCTTCGCGCCAGACACTGGCAACTGCAGAAGGACGCCGGCATCGACCTGCTGCCGGTCGGCGACTTCGCCTGGTACGACCAGGTGCTGACTCACTCGCTGACCTTCGGTGTGATCCCCGAGCGCTTCGACGCTGTGCGTGACGAGCGCGGCCTGCCGACCCTCGACACGCTGTTTGCCATGGCCCGTGGCGCCACGTCGTCCTGCTGTGGCGGCGAGCACGGCAAGACTCAGTACGCACAAGAGCTGACCAAGTGGTTCGATACCAACTACCACTACCTGGTCCCGGAGTTCACCGTGGACCAGCAATTCAAGCTGAGCTGGGAACAGCTGTTCGATGAAGTCGAAGAAGCCAAGGTCCTCGGTCACAACGTCAAACCGGTGATCATCGGCCCGCTGACTTACCTGTGGCTGGGCAAGGCGAAAGGCAACGACTTCGACAAGCTCGATCTGCTTGAGCGCCTGCTGCCGGTGTACAACGAAATCCTCGGTCGTCTCGCCGAACAAGGCGTGGAGTGGGTGCAGATTGACGAGCCGATCCTCACGCTGGACCTGCCGCAAGCCTGGAAAAGTGCTTTCGAACGCGCCTATCACATCCTTCAGTATTCGCCGCTGAAGAAACTGGTGGCGACCTATTTCAGCGGCCTGCAAGACAACCTCGGCCTGGCCGTCGGCCTGCCGGTACAAGGCCTGCACATCGACGCCGTGCGTGCGCCCGATCAGCTCGGTCAGGTGCTTGATCGCCTGCCGACCTACAAGATTCTTTCGGTCGGTCTGGTCAACGGTCGTAACGTCTGGCGCTGCGAACTGGAGCAGGCGCTGGCACAACTGCAACCGGCGCAGGAGCGTTTTGGCGATAACCTGTGGGTCAGCAGTTCCTGCTCGTTGCTGCACAGTCCGGTGGATGTCGAGCGTGAAGACAAGCTCGATCCGGAACTGAAAAGCTGGCTGGCATTCGCTGTGCAGAAGTGCAGCGAAATCTCGGTTTTGCGTGATGCGCTGAACGACCCGCAAGCGCCGAAAGTGCAAAGCGCGCTGGCCGAAAGCCGTGCCATTCAAGAAAGCCGCGACCGCTCGCCGCGTATTCACAAGGCCGCCGTGCAGGCGCGGATCGATGCGATCAACGCCAGTGACAGTCAGCGTCATTCGCCGTTTGCCAAACGAATCGCCGCACAGCAAGCGCGTTTGAAATTGCCGACGTTCCCGACCACCACCATCGGTTCGTTTCCGCAGACCGGCTCGATCCGTCTGGCCCGTCAGGCGTTCAAGCAGGGCAAGCTGTCGGCCAACGATTACCACGACGCCATGCGCAGCGAAATCCGCCACGCGGTACAGGTGCAGGAACGTCTGGGACTGGACGTGCTGGTGCACGGTGAAGCCGAGCGCAACGACATGGTCGAGTACTTCGCCGAGCAGCTCGACGGCTACCTGTTTACCCGCTTCGGCTGGGTCCAGAGCTACGGTTCCCGCTGCGTGAAACCGGCGGTGATTTATGGCGATCTGTCCCGTCCTAACGCCATGACCGTGGACTGGATCACCTACGCCCAGAGCCTGACCGACAAGGTCATGAAAGGCATGCTGACAGGCCCGGTGACCATGCTGATGTGGTCGTTCCCCCGTGAAGACGTGTCGCGCAAAGTCCAGGCGCAACAACTGGCGCTGGCCCTGCGTGACGAAGTGGTGGATCTGGAAAACGCCGGAATCAAAATCGTGCAGATCGACGAAGCCGCGTTCCGCGAAGGCCTGCCATTGCGCCGTGAACAATGGCAGGAATACCTCGACTGGGCGGTGGAAGCGTTCCGCCTGACAGCCTCGGGCGTGAAGGATGAAACCCAGATTCACACCCACATGTGCTACAGCGAATTCAATGACGTGATCAAGGCGATCGCCGACATGGACGCCGACGTCATCACCATCGAAACCTCGCGCTCGGACATGGAATTGCTCGAAGCCTTCGAAGCGTTCGACTACCCGAACGACATCGGTCCGGGCGTCTACGACATCCACTCGCCGCGCGTGCCGGACACCGCTGAGATGGTCAAGTTGATGAGCAAAGCCGTGAAGCGCATCCCGGCGCAGCGCCTGTGGGTCAACCCCGATTGCGGCCTGAAGACCCGCGCCTGGCCTGAGACCGAAGCGGCACTGGTGAACATGGTGGCGGCGGCGCGGCAGTTGCGCAGTCAGTTGGCGTAAAACACTAAAAAACAGGGAGCGGCACGCCGCTCCCTGTTTTTTACAGCGCCGCATCGTTGGTTTCGAGCCGTAAGAAACCCAGCCACAGCGACAGTGGCTCGAGATTCATCAATGGTGCGTTATCGAGGTTGAGCCTGAACAGACCGATTCCGGGCGCTACTGGAACTGAAGGGTGTACAGATTCAAATCTCCTGGGGAGTGCTCGAAACCGCCGCCGTTGCTCATGTTGAATGCCCAGGCAACGCCGCCCACGTAGTCATTGTTGGTTGATGTCCAGTAAATTCCGCCTGGCCATCCGAGCTGACCCGGTACGTTTCCGCCAGACGCGTAGGTACTCCAGAATGTCTGGAATTGCCAGACCGTCAGACACGATGGTCGCCAGCCTTGTGCATGAGCGTGCCAGTTCACCGGACCGTAAAGCCCCACGTTCCTGACGCCCGTGACCGTCAGGTTGTATGACGCGCGTCTGCCGGCCTGATCCGTGACGCTGATGGTGGTCGTTCCATCACCTGTTACAGCGACTCTGCCGTAGGAATCGTGGATCCGGGCGACACTTGGGTTAGAGGAGGAGTAAGTCAGCGAACCCGTGCCGCCAGATGCTTGTTGCCAGTAAATGGCGCCGGGAGGCGGGTTGACGGGAGGTCTTAATTGCACAATGAGATATTCACTCATCCGTAGACTCGCATCGCCACCGATTGATAAATCGCTGGCAATGGTGACGATCCAGTTTGCGGATTGTTGCAGGCCATCGGGGGTCTGGGCGGTCAGGGTATGCCGGCCAAGTGCAATAGAAATTGTCTTTCTCCAGATACCAGCCTTGTCCGCGGTTGCCTGATCGATGTGGTTGCCGTTATCAAAAAGATTGACTTTGGAGCCAGCGGTAGCCGTTCCTACCAACTCTGGGGTCTGGTCATCGCATGTACCGCCATTGGAAATGGAGCCAGTGACAGGTGCCTGGTTGTCAATCAACTGAGTGATTGCAGGCTTGAGCAGCATTTCAGTTTTGATCGTGCATTCGAACATCGGAAAAAACGTATCGGCGCCACCTTTATCGCTGAAGTTGGCAATCGACAAGCCAGACACCTGGCTGCCGTCCTTGAACTTTTTCAGTTCCGCCCTGCTGATTGTCCCACTGAGGCCGGTCTTGACTTCGTTGGCACTGACAGTTCCATCGAACAACGTGATGACACGCTGATTGCCGGTCGAATCAGTGCCGCTCAGTGCCACTCGCATTTTCGTGCCGATGGCGATAAACAGCCATGCAATCAATGTCCAGTGCGCATCACCACTGAACGCGTTGAGATCCAGAGTATTGTTATCCACCGATTCGGCAATGGTCAGGTGCGGGTATTTGAGCTCCGGCTTATCGATATTGATCACCGAGTATTTGGCAGCAGAGGAGCTCTGATCATAAATACCCGTTTGCGTGACGGCATAGCGAAAAGTGAGGAATGTGCCCATGTTGGCAGGAAAAGCGGTTTTTGGAATATCAAACAGCATTGTCCCGCCAGCGATACCAGGTTTGGAAGCAATGACCGGACTGCCAAATCCGGAGCGTCCTATACAGGAAAGGGTCACCCTATGGGTGGTACTCATCCTGGGATAGGCAACCTCCACGGTAGCGATATTCTGAGTGTTCTCTGGGTTGACGACATTCCCCGGCGATGCCTGCAACAGTTTGGGCGGGGGCAAGACAAGCACCAGGTTGCCGATTCGCAAGTTCAGTTCGGGAGCTGTCAATGGTTGCGAGCGGAAACACTCAATGAACCAGACGATTCGGATGACATTGTGAAGAAGATATTTGATCAGTTGTTGTTCCAGTCTGAATTCGACGTCTTTCCCGACATTTGCCGCTGTGATCGGCAACGAATCGATGTGCACCAATTCGCCCGTTTTGTCCGGGTCAATATCGTTTTTCCAGACCTCCATTCGTACGGTAGCGCCAATCTGTGTATGAACACCGGACAGGCATTTGGCGGACGTACCGAAAGGGATTTGGTCAGGGTCAAGCAGATCGTTCGTGGCTTTGACGACTTCGATCACTTCCAGCTGATGGGTTGCCGGAGCAATGCGCAGGTGCCGGACTTTGGACTTTATGGTCTCGAGATGGCCGTCTCCGGTCACCTCGCATGACAGTTGGATATTGCCGTCGCCAAACGTACTCAAGTGCTTGGTTTCCCACACGAAGGGCACCATGAATCCGGAACCCGGAATTTCCATGGCCTCAGTCACGTATCTCTCGTAAGTCTGTAGGCGCGGCGTGCCCCCCGAGCTCCTGCTCAGACAGGATAACGTCACCTTGTCACCCAGCTTCATTCCTCTCACGTCGGGCCCGAAATACACCAGCGTTTCCTCCAGCATCGATGACAACACCGCGCCTCGTGCTTCAACAGCCAAAGGTGCGGGCGCGAGATAAGAGTGCGCGAGCAAGCGGAACGCATAGGGATAGGACGGCGTGTGGATGGTCGAACCGGAGGTCGTTCTGATTCTTTCGTAACTCACGATCGCGGTGGTCGGCGCGATTCGGGATGGGTCGTCATAAGGCACCCGGACGGTGTTCAACCCTGCTCTATAGGGAATCGGGGGATATGTTTTGCTTAATCCGCTGGCAGGGTCGAGCATCGTCAGCTCGACTTGGTCACCCGCCACTACGTCCGCACGACGTGCAGTGATATCGACGTCCATGGGTTGATGATCCAGATCGTCGATTTTTAAAGTGTCTTTGAGGGAAAGCCTCACAGTGGGCGCTTCCAGGTAGCTCGTGTCAGGATCAAGTACTCCTGCTCCGACCGCAGACGCCAGACTGTTGTTATTCACCAGATCAGTGATGACATAGCTCACCAGTAGCGGTTCAGCAGGGCCAATTGACTCGAGCAAGGCTGATGGAACCGGGACCGTGACGTCTTTGCCAATGTGCGCGGCCGTGATTTCGAATTTGTAGATCGTACCGTTGATATCCAGAATGATCGTGTCAGCCGTAAACATGATCGACCAAGCCGGAACAATGAAATCGACAAATCCATTGGCAAGCATCGACTGGTCTATCACAGCGGGAAAACCGGGAGCCGCAAGCGGCACACGATCGTCGGTATTGCCGGAGGGCGCGCGGCTGTCTGGAAAAGTGGTTTTGAACAGGATCGCTAATCTGTCCGAGGACTCCGGCGGGTTACCACTTATACGCTCAACAGTGCACCACCATTCATTGACTGTCGTTCTTTGCACGGCAGAGCGTGGAATGTTACCGACGCTATCCTCGTTGTTGTGATCCCGAGGGACCACGAAGGTATCAATTAGAGTGCCTTTATCGAAAGGGTCAGGCGTTTCACCCGGTTTGAGATCTTTACCTCTGTATAACCGAATAGTGTCATTGGCCTCCTGGAATTGATAAGCCCCAAAGACTGAATGCCAGCCTTTTCCGGGCCCCGCGGTTTGATCTGCGTTGACGCCGTATCTGGCTTGCTCATAGCTCAGTGGCGTCCAGCCTGGTATTTGCGGGGCAAATATTTTCCGGATCCCGTCTACCGAGAACAATGCAGCTGATCGCTGTTCGGCGAATAGGTCTACCGTGCTCTGCGGACTTTCAAGGTTGATTTTGTCCAGTTGGGCTTTGGTCAGCGTCAGCAGAGTGGTCATGGGCATGCTCCTGGTCGGCATTACTGGTCATAGGGCCGTTCTCTGGAACCATTGGAGCGCCAATCTGTAAAATCGACCACTGTCAGAAGTTACAGGTACGGGAGGTTTTCCGATGATCGGTAATGCCCATCGAAACCGACCGCTCGGCACTCTTCATCAAACTGTCATCGAACTGTGGCAGCGCGCTTGAACAAACTTCATCAGACTCGCGCTCTACTGGGGTTCTGCGTTTCGGTGTTTTTCATGTTCAAGGGATTTTTTGCAATCGCGGCGTTGTTGGCCGCGGTTTTTTTCGTTCCGGCGTCTTATGCGGCGTCGCGTTGCGACGTCAATGTACCGACCGAACGGGTCGATCTGGAGCAGGTGAGCCTGGCGTACCAGAGCATCGGCCGTGCGTCGGATCCGGCGCTGTTGCTGGTGATGGGCCTGGGCGGGCAGTTGATCCACTGGCCGGACGAAGTGGTGGTCGCGCTGTGTCAGCAGGGCTTTCGGGTGATCCGTTATGACAACCGCGATGCCGGTCTGTCGACCTGGCGCCAGACGCCGGTGGAAGCCAACCTGACCTTTGAAGTGCTGCGCTACAAACTCGGTCTGCCGGTGGCGGCGCCTTACAGCCTGACCGACATGGCCGACGATGCGCTGGGCCTGATGGATGCGTTGCACGTCGAGCAATTCCACGTGCTTGGCGCGAGCATGGGCGGGATGATCGCCCAGCACATGGCGGCCATGGCGCCGCAACGGGTCGAGAGCCTGACGCTGATCATGACCAGCTCCGGCGCCGAAGGCCTGCCGGCGCCGAGTGCGGCGCTGGTGCAGTTGTTGGCTCGACGTGGTGCACCCAATCGCCAGATCGCGCTGGAGCAACAGGCTGATTTGTTGGCGGCGCTGGGCAGCCCTTCAGTCAGCGATGATCGGCAGGCATTGCTGCATCAAGCGGCGCTGTCCTATGACCGGGCGTTCAATCCCGAAGGCGTGAAGCGCCAGATCATGGCGATCCTTGCCGAACCGAGCCGGGTAGCGTTGCTCAATCAACTACGCGTCCCGACCCTGGTGGTGCATGGCACGGCCGATCCGTTATTGCCGGTGATGCACGGCGTACACCTGGCGGCGCACATTCGCGGTAGTCAGTTGCGGCTGATTCCGGGGCTGGCACACCGCTTTCAGGAAGCGTTCAAGGAGCCGTTGCTGGCGGCGGTGTTGCCGTATCTGCGCGAGCATCGCGAAGACACGTCGCACTGGGCGCAGATCGAACCGGTGGCGGAACACAACCTGCTCTGATTCAGGCGTGAAGCCGCACCCACACCGACACCAGCACTGTCGCCGCCATCAGCCACGCCACTGCCGCGACCGCCAGTGAAGCTTCGAGACGCATGCGGTCGACCATCACGTACAGCGTTGCCAGATAGACAAAGTACGGAATGATCGACCACATGCCGAAGACGATGGTGGTCTTCAGGTCGTCGATCGAACGGCCTTTGCCGACGATGTAATGGGCGATCAGGGCGAAGGTCGGGAACAGCGGCACCAGCCCTGCGATGTAGTAGTTTTTTGTCTTGGCCAGCATGGCGAGGATCACCACCACTGCCGCACCGAGCATTGCCTTGAAAATCAGATCCACGTCGTTCTCGCTTAATGGCTCAGGCCGTATTTTTTCACTTTGTCGAACAGCGTGGTCTTGGCCATGCCCAGTTCCAGGCTGGCCTGAGTCAGGTTGCCGCCGCTGCGTTGCAGGGCGTCGCTGAGCAGGTTGCGTTCGAACGCTTCCACCGCTTCGGCGAAGGCCAGGCCCTGGCCTGCGTTGCCCGCGCCGGTTTTCTTGAACGCCGGCAAGCCGAGGGCAAAACGCTCGGCGACGTTGCGCAGTTCACGCACGTTGCCCGGCCAGTCGTGGCTCATCAGGCTCGACAGGGTCTGGTTGTCCAGCTCCGGCAGCGCCCGGTCGAAACGCAGGGCCGATTGCTGGGTGAAGTGTTCGAACAGTTGCAGGATGTCTTCGCGGCGCTCGCGCAGGGGCGGCAGTTCCAGCGTCACCACGTTGAGGCGGTAGTACAAGTCGCTGCGGAATTCCCCGGCCTTGCTCGATTCGTCGAGGTCGGATTTGGTCGCCGCAATCACCCGGCAATCCACCGCCACGCTTTGGTTCGAGCCGAGGCGTTCGAGGGTGCGCTCCTGCAATACCCGCAGCAGTTTGATCTGCAACGGCAGCGGCATGCTTTCCACTTCGTCGAGGAACAGCGTGCCGCCGTCGGCGTGTTCGATCTTGCCGATCCGCCGCTTGCCGGCGCCGGTGAAGGCGTTGGCTTCGTGGCCGAAGATTTCGCTTTCAAACAGGTTTTCCGGCAGCCCGCCGCAGTTCAGCGCGACGAACTGTTTGGTGTGGCGTCGGCTGAAATCGTGCAGACAACGGGCGACCAGTTCCTTGCCAGTGCCGGTCTCGCCTTCGATCAGCACGTTGGCCGAGGTGTCGGCAACGTTGGCGATCAGTTCGCGCAGGTTCTGCATGGCCGGCGAACGGCCGATGATCCGCCCTTCAAGGGAATCGCGTTCGGCCAGTTGCCGGCGCAGGGACGAGACTTCGCGATTCAGGCTGCGTTGCTCCAGCGCGCGGCGGGCCACATCGACCAAACGCTCAGGGGAGAACGGTTTCTCCATGAAGTCGTAGGCGCCTTTCTGCATCGCGCCGACCGCCATGGAGATGTCGCCGTGGCCGGTGATCAGCACCACCGGCAGGCTGCGGTCGCGTTGCTTGAGCCGGGTCAGCAGTTCCAGACCGTCGATGCCCGGCAGGCGAATGTCGCTGATGACGATCCCGGCGAAGTTGTCGCCGACCTGCTCCAGCGCCTCTTCGGCACTGCCCACACCGATGCACGGGATGTCTTCCAGGGTCAGCGCCTGCTGGCAACCGAGCAGCACATGGGGATCGTCTTCGACGATCAGCACACTAAGGTCGTTGTTCATATTGGCTCGGCAGGAATAGGGCTTACCAACGGTAAACTGAGGACGAAGGTGGTACCACCGCTGGCCGGGTGTTCGACACCCAGATGCCCGCCGGTGGCGGCGGCGAGGCTGGCCGACAGGGTCAGGCCGAGGCCCAGGCCCTGTTCGCCGGGCTTGGTGGTGAAGAACGGTTCGAACAGGTGCTTGCGCGCTTCGGCGTCGATGCCGTGGCCGTTGTCGCGCACCCGCAGGCGATATTTGCCGTTGAATGCTTCGCCTTCCAGCCACAGCTCCGGCAGCGGTTGCGCCTGCATGGCATCGAGGGCGTTGCCGATCAGGTTGACCAGAATCTGCTCCAGACGCGTCTGGTCGATCTGCACCTGCACATCGTCGAACTGGCGATGCAGTTGCAGGGAAGCGCTTTCGACACGGGCGCCGAGTACTTGCAGCGCGGCATCCACCGCTTTGCCGAGGCTGGCGCGGCCCTTGTCGTCGCCGCGCCGGGCGAAGGAGCGCAGGCTGGCGGTGATCCGGCCCATGCGGTCGATCAGGTCGTTGATGGTCTTGAGGTTGGTGCTGGCAACATCCAGCTGGCCGCGCTCAAGGAAGCGAATGGTGTTGCCCGACAGCGTGCGCATCGCCGCCAGCGGCTGGTTCAGTTCGTGGGCGATGCTGGTGGACATCTGGCCGATGGCCGCGAGTTTGCCGGCCTGCACCAGTTCGTCCTGGGCGCGGCGCAAAGTCTCCTCGGCCTGACGCCGTTCGCGGATCTGGCTCTTGAGCCGGTCGTTGCTGGCGCGCAGGTCGGCGGTGCGTTCGGTAATCCGACGCTCCAGCTGATTGTTGGCTTCCTGCAGGGCTTCGCGGGCGGCGAGGCGGGTGGCGATGACCTTGCGCCGCTCATTCCAGGCAATCAACAGGAACGCCACTAAGGCAAACGCCACGGCCACCAGAATCCCCTGATTGATCGCTTCGCGCCGCAGATCCTGCAACGACGTGAGCAGGGTGAAATTCCACGGGGTATCGCTCAGCGGTCGGGTTTGCGCCAGATAGCTGATGTTTTCCTCATCGCCATCCTGTTGGCTCGGCACTTCGCTGTTGGCCGGGAAAGTGAGTTTTTCCACGCCTTCGGACAGGGTTTCCCGGGCCAGCGGTTGCAGCTCGTTCAACGGGAACCAGTAGTACTGCAGGCTGCGGGCGAGTTTTTCCTTGGTCTCGTCGCTCAGCGGTATCACCGATTTCAGGCGCCGGGCCGGATCACTGGAGAGAATGATGATGCCGTTTTCATCGCTGACGAACGCTTCGAGACGCGCCCGCTGCCAGCGTTCTTCCATGGCTTCCAGGCGCACCTTGACCACCGCGACGCCGATTATCTTGCCGTGTTCTTCGAGGCCGTGGGCCAGGTAATAACCGGGCTCGCCGTTGGTGCTACCGATCCCGTAGAAACGTCCGGGCTGGCCGCGGATGGCGTTCTGGAAGTAGGCGCGGAACGACAGGTCTTCGCCGAGGTAGCTGTCGACATCGCGCCAGTTGCTGGTGGCCATGACGCGGCCGGTGGTGTCCATGACGTAGATGGCCCGACTGCGACTGCGCCGGTTCAGGCCTTCAAGGTAATCGTTGACCGTTTGCCGGTGTTCCGGGGTCGGGTCGTCCAGCAACTGCGAAACGCTCGATTCGAGTTCCAGCAGGCTGGGCAGGTAGGTGTATTTGCTGATCTCGCTTTCGACCGCGCGGGCGTGCAGTTCCAGCTGGCGCTGGCCGTTTTCGCCGAGGCTGCGGATGCCGAAATGTTCACTGGTCCAGAAGCCGATGTAACCCAGTCCGATCATCAGGGCGATGACCAGCGGCGGCAGGAACAGGTGGCGGATCAGACGGGGTTTCACGGCAAGTGATGGCGGCGTGGCACGATAGAGAGTGGGGTCGCATTTCATCACAGATGCCTTGGGTCAACCACCTGCATTCCCCGACAGAGGATGTCGGGGAATGCAGCAGTTTTTAGTGCTGCAGGATTTTCTCGAGGAAATGCTGCGCGCGTTCGGAGCGTTGGCTGATGTCGCCAAAGAACTCTTCTTTCTTGCAGTCTTCGATGATCTTGCCGGCGTCCATGAAGATCACGCGGTCGGCCACTTTACGGGCGAAGCCCATTTCGTGGGTCACGCACATCATGGTCATGCCTTCGTGGGCCAGCTGCACCATCACGTCGAGCACTTCGTTGACCATTTCCGGGTCCAGCGCCGAGGTCGGTTCGTCGAACAGCATGACGATCGGGTCCATCGCCAGCGCACGGGCGATCGCCACACGCTGTTGCTGACCGCCGGACAGTTGGCCGGGGTGCTTGTGGGCGTGAGCCGACAGGCCGACGCGCTCGAGCAGTTGCAGGCCTTTTTTGGTCGCCTCTTCCTTGCTGCGGCCCAGCACCTTGATCTGCGCGATGGTCAGGTTTTCGGTGATGGTCAGGTGCGGGAACAGTTCGAAGTGCTGGAACACCATGCCGACGCGCGAGCGCAGTTTCGGCAGGTTGGTCTTCGGATCGGCAATCGATGTGCCGTCGACCACGATGTCGCCTTTCTGGAACGGCTCCAGCGCGTTGACGCACTTGATCAGGGTCGACTTGCCCGAACCGGACGGACCGCAGACCACGATCACTTCACCCTTTTTGACCTCGGTGCTGCAATCGGTCAGCACCTGGAAGTCCCCATACCACTTGTTGATGTTCTTGATAGAGATCATACGGCGAACCTTTTTTGCAGACGCTTGACCAGCACCGAGGCGGCAAAGCTGATGGTGAAGTACACGAGACCTGCGAAGATCAGGAACTCATTCGAGCGGCCAATGATGTCGCCACTGGCGCGCGAGGCGTTGAGGAAGTCCACCAGGCCCACGGTGTAGACCAGCGAGGTGTCCTGGAACAGGATGATGCTCTGCTGCAGCAGCAGCGGGGTCATCTTGCGGAACGCCTGGGGCAGGATGATCAGTCGCATCATCTGGCCGTAGGTCATGCCCAGTGCCTGCGCCGCGCCCATCTGGCCTTTCGGGATCGACTGCACGCCGGCCCGGACGATTTCGCAGAAGTACGCCGCTTCGAACATCATGAAGGCCACGATGCACGAGGTGAACGCGCCGATCGGGGTGTCTTCGCCGGTGATCCAGCGCAGCACGAACGGCACGGCCAGGTAGAACCAGGTGATCACCAGCAGCAGCGGGATCGAACGGAAATAGTTGACGTAGGCGCCGGCGATGCTCGACAGCAGTTTGCTGTGGGACAGGCGCATCAGCGCGAGGATGGTGCCGAGGATGATCCCGCCGACCACGCCGAGCGCCATCAGCTTGAGGGTCATCAGCATGCCGTTCCACAGGCCGGGAATGGCCGGAACGATGCCACTGAAATCGAATTCCATTATTTACCCCCCACGGAGATCAGGCCGGGCACGGCGACTTTCTTCTCGACCATGCGCATCAGCAGCATCAGGCTCATGTTCAGGGTGAAATAGATCAGGGTCGCCAGGGTGAAGGCTTCAAACAGGTTGGCCGAGAATTCGGCGGTCTGTTTGGTTTGCGCCAGCAGCTCCATCAAACCGATCAGGGACGCCACGGAGGAGTTTTTGAACACGTTCAAAAATTCCGAGGTGAGCGGCGGAATGATGATCCGGTAGGCCTGGGGCAGCAGCACGTTCCAGTAGATCTGCGGCAGCTTGAAACCCATGGCGCGGGCGGCGGATTCCTGGCCGCGTGGCAGCGCCTGGATACCGGTGCGAACCTGTTCGCAGACACGGGCAGCGGTGAACAGGCCCAGGCACACGACGACGCTCAGGTAGGCCGAGGTGGTCGGGTTGAGGTCCTGCTTGTACCACTCCTGCAGATCCGGCGGCAGCAGATCGGGCACCAGGAAGTACCAGATGAACAGCTGAACCAGCAGCGGCACGTTACGGAACAGCTCGACGTAGCAGGTCGCGATGCCCGACACGATGCGGTTTGGCACGGTGCGCATGATGCCCAGCAGCGAGCCGAGCAGCAGGGCGATGATCCAGGCCACGATGGCGATGGCGATGGTCCAGCCCAGACCGGAGATGAACCAGTCGAGATAGGTCTCGCTGCCCACGCCGGTGGACTTGAAGAACACGCCCCAGTCCCAGTTGTAATTCATTAGGGTCTCCCCTCGATTCGATCGATGTACAAGTGCCCGCCTGGGGAAGCTCCGTTCCCGCCCTGATTGTGAAAATCAGGCACACGCGATCGGCTCGACAGCCACCGGTTCGAGTGTTTCCAGAAAATGCCAGCAGGGAGTGACCATCCCCTGAAAAGGCAGGCGCCTCCTCAGGGGATAAGGTTAGTCAGAAATCAGGATTTCTTGTCGTCAGCCGCTTTGTCGGTCGGATTGGCGATCAGGGCCTTGAGCTCGTCGCTCATCGGGAAGTTCAGGTTCAGGCCTTTTGGCGGAATCGGCTGCATGAACCACTTGTCGTAGATCTTGTTGATCGCGCCCGAGGCGTAGGTCGCCTTGATGGCGTCGTCGACAGCCTTTTTGAACGGCTCGTCGCCTTTGCGCATCATGCAGCCATAGATTTCGTACGACTGCGGAGTGCCGGTCACGGCCCAGTCGGAGGCTTTCTTGGCTTTGGCGGCTTCGCCGGCCAGCAGGGCGTCGTCCATCATGAACGCAACGGCACGACCCGATTCCAGCATCTGGAAGGATTCACCGTGGTCCTTGGCGGAAATCACGTTCATGCCCATCTGCTTGTCGGCGTTCATCGCCTTGAGGATGCGCTCGGAAGTGGTGCCGGCGGTGGTCACGACGTTCTTGCCTTTCAGATCGTCGAAATCCTTGTACTTGGAGTCAGCCTTGGACAGCAGACGGGTACCGATTTCGAAGATGCCGACGGAGAAGTCGACCTGTTGCTGACGCTCGACGTTGTTGGTGGTGGAGCCGCACTCGACGTCCACGGTGCCGTTCTGCACCAGCGGGATACGGGTTTGCGAAGTGACCAGGTTGTATTTGACCTGCAGATTTGGCAGGTCGAGGTCTTTCTTGATCGCTTCGACGATGGCCAGCTGGATATCGTGGGAGTAGCCGACCGGCTTGCCGGAAGCGTCAGCGATGTAGGAGAAAGGAATGGAAGCGTCACGGTGGCCCAGGGTGATGACGCCGGACTCTTTGATCTTCTTAAGGGTGCCGGTGAGTTCGGCAGCGAAAACTGGTGTGCTGATCAGAGCGGCAGCAATGGCTGCGCCCAGGATATGGGGAACGATGCGCATCAAATTTTCCTCGACATTGTTTTTTTTATGGAGCCGGTTGAGCGGGCCCTTTGTACTTCGAATGCCTGACGGCTCCTGTTGTGTTGGCGCAACAGGCATTCGTCGAAGGAGTGTAGAGCATGAGTCGTGCCAGACCAGTCGGTACAGGTTAATTCGTTGATTTATAACGTTATTAAAGTTTTGTGATGGTGTTTTTTCGTCAATCTGATCCGGTTAACCGAATTGACCGTCAGGTCGCGTTCGGAAAACCGAACGTCCTCATTGCGCCTTGTTTCAGCCTGAATGCAAAAAGCCCCTGAATCTTGCGATTCAGGGGCTTTTTGTTCAGCGACGAACGAATCAGGCCGCTTCGATCTTGCTGCGGTTCAGCTCGACCTTGTTCAGGTACGCCGTCAGTCGCTCTTGCTCGGCCGGCGTGGTGAACAGGCCCAGTTTGCTGCGACGCCACAGGATGTCATGCGCGGTGGTGGCCCATTCTTCGGTGCACAGGTAATCGACTTCACGGGTGTAGAGCCCGCCACCGATGTGTTCGCCCATGTCGGCGAGGGTGTCGACGCCTTCGAGCATGCGCCAGGTGCGGCTGCCGTAGGTGGTGGCCCAGCGGCGGGCGATTTCGGTCGGTACCCAGTCGAACTTGTCGCGGATCAGCGCGCTCAGGGCCTGCGGCGTGGTCATGTCTTCGCCGCCGGGCAGGGTGGCGGTGGCCGTCCAGCTCGGGCGCATCTGGGTGAAGTACGGCATCAGCTGCGCCATCGCCGACTCGGCGAGCTTGCGGTAGGTGGTCAGCTTGCCGCCGAACACCGACAGCAGCGGCGCTTCTTCGGTGCTGCCGGACAGCGCCAGGGTGTAGTCGCGGGTCACGGCCGACGGATTGTCGGATTCGTCGTTGCACAGCGGACGCACGCCCGAGTAGGTGTGCAGGATGTCGTCACGGCTGATCTGCTTCTTGAAGTGGGCGTTGACCACTTTGAGCAGGTAATCGGTTTCGCCGTCGGTGATCGCCACTTTGGCCGGATCGCCGGTGTACTCGCGGTCGGTGGTGCCGATCAGGGTCAGGTTGTTCAGGTACGGAATGGTGAAAACGATGCGCTGATCTTCGTTTTGCAGGATGTGCGCGTGATCGCCTTCGTACAGTTTCGGCACGATGATGTGGCTGCCCTGGATCAGACGGATGCCGTACGGCGACTCCATCTTCAGGTCGTCACGGATGAACTTGGCGACCCACGGGCCAGCGGCGTTCACCAGCGCTTTGGCAGTGATCGAAAACAGGCTGCCGTCGGCGCGTTCCAGGTTCAGGTGCCACAGGCCCTTGGCGCGGCGGGCGCTGACGCAACGGGTCTGGGTGTGAATGTGCGCGCCTTTTTCACGGGCGGCCATGGCGTTCAGAACCACGAGGCGGGCGTCGTCGACCCAGCAGTCGGAGTATTCGAAGCCTTTGCTGATTTCGCTTTTCAGTGCGCTGTCGGCGCCGAACTTCAGGCTTTTCGAGCCCGCCAGTTTTTCGCGCTTGCCGAGGTGGTCATAAAGGAACAGGCCTGCACGGATCATCCACGCCGGACGCAGGTGCGGGCGGTGCGGCAGCACGAAGCGCATCGGCTTGACGATGTGCGGGGCCTTGGCCAGCAGCACTTCGCGTTCGGCCAGGGCTTCGCGCACCAGACGGAATTCGTAATGTTCGAGGTAGCGCAGGCCACCGTGGATCAGCTTGCTGCTGGCCGACGAGGTGTGGCTGGCCAGATCGTCCTTTTCGCAAAGGAACACCGAAAGACCGCGACCGGCGGCATCCGCTGCGATCCCCACGCCATTGATCCCGCCGCCGATGACGGCGATGTCGTAGATCTCGGAGATAGGGGGCGTACGCAAGGTAGATGTGGACATCGGCTGGCCTCGGGCTCTTTTGATTTTCTGTCTTGGAAATCGAACATGAATGTTCATTTGCGAAAATGGTAGCCCATAAAGACGCGCGCAGCCAGTCGACTTCGATTGAAAAAACTCATCGAAGGGCCGAGAAAAGAAAATATTCGAACATGAACTGCGCGTCAGGGCGCGGATCAGGGCGCCTGTGAGATCGCCTTCGCGGGCAAGCCCGCTCCCACAGGTGTTCAGTCGGCCACAAGATTTGTGAGCACAACCGACCACTGTGGGAGCGGGCTTGCTCCGGGCGGCGATCCGACGAAGGCGCCAGAACAGGCGCTGAGGATGTAAAGAGGGGTTAAACGACTTCCAGACGAATCTTGTGCTGGCTCAGCAGTTGCGCCAGGGCTGGCACCGGCTGCTGATCGGTCACCAGGCAATCGATCAGGCTGATCGGGCCGAGGCGGATCATCGCGTTACGGCCGAACTTGCTGGAGTCCGCGGCGAGGATTACCTGCCGGGCATTGGCGATGATCGCCTGGGACACCCGGACTTCCTGGTAATCGAAATCGAGCAGGCTGCCGTCTTCGTCGATGCCGCTGATGCCCACCAGTGCAAAGTCGACCTTGAACTGGTTGATGAAGTCCACGCTCGCCTGACCCACCACGCCGCCGTCGCGACGCACATTGCCGCCGGTCAGCAGCACATCGAAATCATCCTTGGCACTGAGCATCGAAGCGACGTGCAGGTTGTTGGTGATGATCTTCAGGTGGCTGTGATTGAGCAGGGCGCGGGCAATCGATTCGGTGGTGGTGCCGATATTGATGAACAGCGAGGCGTGATCGGGGATCTGTGCAGCGATGGCTTCGCCGATGCGTTGTTTTTCATCGCGCATCTGATCGGCGCGCATCGCGTAGGCGGTGTTTTCGACGCTGGAATCATAAGCGGCGCCGCCGTGGTAGCGACGCAGCAGATTGGCTTCCGCCAGCTGATTGATATCGCGGCGGATGGTTTGCGGGGTAACAACGAACAGCGTGGCCATTTCCTCGATGCTCACATAGCCGCGTTCGCGGACCAGCTCGAGGATTTGCTGCTGACGGGGAGGCAGATTCATGGGGCTTCCTTTGGGCTGCCGTGCAAAATTTGCCCATGATGCCGCAGGAATCTCCTCCCTACCAGTTACAACAGGTTACGAGTACTCCGCTTGGCTTATTCAGCGTCTTCACGTTCCCAGTCGCGGGTACGGCTGACGGCTTTTTTCCAGCCTTTATACAGCTTCTCTTTTGCCGCTTCGTCCAGGCTCGGTTCGAACTCGCGCTCGATCACGGCCTTGCCGCGCAACTCTTCCAGGCTGCCCCAGAAACCGCACGCCAGGCCGGCCAGATAAGCTGCGCCGAGCGCCGTGGTTTCGCGCATTTTCGGACGCTCGACCTGAGTGCCGAGAATGTCGGCCTGGAACTGCATGAGGAAGTTGTTGGCTACCGCACCGCCGTCCACGCGCAGTGCCTTGAGGCGTTCGCCGGAGTCCTGTTGCATGGCGTCGAGGACGTCGCGGGTCTGGTAGGCAATCGATTCCAGTGCGGCGCGGATGATGTGATCCACACGCACGCCACGGGTCAGGCCGAACAGGGCGCCACGGGCATACGGGTCCCAATAAGGCGCGCCGAGACCGGTGAAGGCTGGCACCAGATAGACGCCGTTGCTGTCCTTCACTTTATTGGCGAAGTATTCGGTGTCGTGGGCGTCGTTGATGATCTTCAGTTCATCGCGCAGCCACTGTACGGTGGAGCCGCCGTTGAACACGGCGCCTTCCAGTGCGTAAGCCACTTCGCCGCGTGGGCCGCAAGCGATGGTGGTCAGCATGCCGTGCTGGGATTTCACGGCTTTGTCGCCGGTGTTCATCAGCAGGAAGCAACCGGTGCCGTAGGTGTTTTTCGCCTGGCCCGGCTCGACGCACATCTGGCCGAACAGCGCGGCCTGCTGGTCACCAGCGATACCGCCGATGGCGATGCCGCTTTTGGTACGGCCGTAGATTTCCGAAGAGGCTTTGACTTCCGGCAGCATCTCGCGCGGGATGTCGAGGATCTCCAGCATCTTCGCGTCCCACTCAAGCGTGTGGATGTTGAAGAGCATGGTGCGCGAGGCGTTGGTGTAGTCGGTGACGTGGACCTTGCCGCCGGTGAATTTCCAGATCAGCCAGCTATCGACGGTGCCGAACAGCAGTTCGCCGTTGCGCGCACGCTCGCGGCTGCCTTCGACGTTGTCGAGGATCCACTTCAGTTTGGTGCCGGAGAAGTACGGGTCGGTGACCAGACCTGTGGTGTCGCGGATGTAGTCTTCATGACCGTCACGCTTGAGCTGCTGGCAGATCTCGGTGCTGCGGCGGCATTGCCAGACGATCGCGTTGTACACCGGGCGGCCGGTGGTCTTGTCCCAGACCACGGTGGTTTCACGCTGGTTGGTGATACCGATGGCGGCGACCTGATCGTGGTGCAGACCGGCCTGGGCCAGCGCTTCGACCATCACCGCGCTCTGGGTGGCGAAGATTTCCATCGGGTCGTGTTCGACCCAACCGGCTTGCGGGTAATGCTGGGCGAATTCGCGTTGTGCGGTGCAGACCACGTTCGCGTCGCGGTCGAAAATGATCGCGCGGGAGCTGGTCGTACCCTGATCGAGGGCAATGATGTAGTTCTTATTCTGAATGTCGGTCATGTCGATTGCCTTGGACGAAATAAGGGAGAGTGGGCCGTGGCGCGGGCTCTATAAGGGCAGGAGCCCGCGCCGGCTGTTTCAAGAAGTTCTTGGTTTGCCGTCAATGGCCGGTTCTGCATCCTTTGTAGCAGGTGTGGCGCCGGTCAGGTGACGGGCAATCAGCCCGCGATACCCGGCAGCGCCGAGGCAGGCACCGACAATCGGTGCAAAAATCGGAATCAGGAAGTACGGGATTTCACGTGCGCCGGTGAAGGAAATTTCACCCCAGCCGGCGAAGAAAGTCATCAGTTTCGGACCGAAGTCCCGGGCCGGGTTCATCGCGAAACCGGTCAGCGGGCCCATCGAACTGCCGATCACGGCAATCAGCAGACCGATCAGCAGCGGCGCCAGCGGGCCTTTCGGCAGGCCGTTGTTGTCGTCGGTCAGGGACATGATCACGCCCATCAGGATCGCGGTGATGATCACCTCGACCAGAAAAGCCTGGGCAGTCGACAGCGCAGGGTTCGGGAAGGTGGAGAACACCGACGCCAGTTCGAGGCTGGCTTCAGTGCCGCGAACCATATGGTGAGTTTGTTCGAAATCGAAGAACAGGTTGCTGTACAGCGTGTAAACCAACAGCGCGCCGCAGAAGGCGCCGGCGACCTGGGCCAGAATGTAGAACGGCAGTTTGCGCTTTTCGAAGTCGGCGAAAATGCTCAGGGCAATACTGACGGCAGGGTTGAGGTGCGCGCCGGAAACGCCGGCGGTGAGGTAGATCGCCATGCTCACGCCGACGCCCCAGATGATGCTGATTTCCCACAGACCGAAGCTGGCGCCCGCGACCTTGAGCGCGGCGACACAACCGGTACCGAAAAAGATCAGGAGTGCAGTACCCAGAAACTCGGCCAGGCACTGGCTCGAGAGCGAAGGTTGCTGTAACGCAGTTGTCATTGAAAACCTCGGTTTTTGTTGTTGTCTGGCGCGTTGCCGACAGGGCAAGGCGCGATTTTCGCCGAGGCAGGATCCCCATCCTGTTCCCGGTTTACTGCTGGGTGCTGCGATGACGATAATTCTTACATTATTCAGATTCGAAAAAATATAGACAAGAAACAAACCTGTCAAAGGTCGAAAGTGAACCGTCAGTCACAAATAAACTATCAGTCACGTGAATGATCCTGCGGGTCACCCGTTCTGCACGAACGTCATCGGCCTGCAAACCCCGGGAAACGTGGCGCGTGGTAGAGCCTTTTGCACAGCGATGGCCTAAAATCCGCCGCAGGTTTTTTTGCCACTGCCGAACCCGGAGCTGCCATGACCCCTGCGTTGGACTTGTTGAAAAAAGTTCGTGCCGAACATCGCGTGCACAGTTACGAACATGACCCGAAGGCCGCGTCGTATGGTCTGGAGGCCGCGGAAAAACTGGGGCTCGATCCGGCGCAGGTGTTCAAGACGCTGCTGGCGGCCAGTGAGAAGGGAGAGTTGCTGGTGGCGGTGGTGCCGGTCGTCGGAAGTCTCGACCTCAAGGGGCTTGCCCACGCCGCTGGTGTGAAAAAAGTCGAAATGGCCGACCCGGCCGCCGCGCAACGCTCCACCGGTTACCTGTTGGGCGGCATCAGCCCGCTGGGGCAGAAAAAACGCCTGCGTACTTTCATCGATAACTCGGCCCAGCCTTTTGCGACCATTTATGTCAGCGCCGGTCGGCGCGGGCTGGAAGTGGAGCTGGCGCCGGCGGTATTGGCAGAGCACACCCAGGCGAAATTTGCCGACATCGGTCGCCCTTGACGTCTGTATGAAGAAAATTGGCCGGCACTGTCACTGGCGCTGATCCGGCCGGCGCTGCATGCTCGTTCGACTGACACAGGGAGAAGGTTATGCAGCTCGAGTTTCATCAGGTCGATGCGTTCAGTGATCGGCCATTCAGTGGCAATCCGGCAATGGTCTATCGGCTCGACGCGTGGCTCGCGGACGAACTGATGCAGAAGATCGCCGCCGAGCACAATCTGGCGGAAACCGCGTTTCTGGTGCGCGAAGGGCAGGCGTGGCACATCCGCTGGTTCACGCCGACCACCGAGGTGCCGCTGTGTGGTCACGCGACCCTGGCCAGTGCCTATGTGTTGTTCGAGATCTATAAGGAAACGGCCGAGCGTCTGGACTTCACCTGCAAGTCCGGGCCGTTGAGCGTCAGCCGCGAAGGTGGCCGGTTGTGGCTGGATTTCCCGGCCATCGAAGCGGTGGAGAAAGGCGTCACCGTGGAGATCGAGCGGGCGCTGAATGTTCAGGCGGTGGATGTCCTGAGTTCCAACGAGCTGTTTGTAGTGCTGGAGTCCGAGCAGGCGGTGCTTGATTGCCAGCCGGACATGGTCGCCCTCGCCAAGCTGCCTTGGCTGGGTGCGATCGTCACCGCCCGGGGCAATCAGCATGACTTCGTCTCGCGCTATTTCGCCCCGGCGATCGGCATCAATGAAGACCCGGTGACCGGCTCGACCCATTGCAGCCTGATTCCCTACTGGTCGAAACGTCTGGGCAAATCCAGCCTCACCGCATGCCAGCGTTCGGCGCGAGGCGGTGAACTGTTCTGTCGTCTGGAAGGCGAGCGGGTGAAGATCGGCGGGAATGCGACGCTGGTGGCCAGCGGCACATTGATGCTGGGCTGAAGCCAAAAAATAAGGGAGCCCTCAGGCTCCCTCATTGTTTGTGTGCAGATCAGTGCGCGGTGCTGTAACGGCGAACGCCGTTTTCCACCGCCGGAATCTGCGCAGCGGTGCTGCCGGAAGCCTGGAACAGCACCAGATGTTCCGCTGCCACCCGAATCCCGACGTCCGCACCCACCTGATGGTCGGCATGGCTCGGGAAGATCGATTCCAGCTGTGCGCCGGTCGGCAGTTGCAGGCGATACAGGGTCGATGCACCGAGGAAGGTCTTGCCGACGATCCGCGCTTTCAAAGCACTGTCCGGCGCGTAAACGATGTCGTCCGGACGCAGCAGCACATCCACCGCGCCACCGATCGGCCAGGTGTAGGCACGATTGCCGCGCAGCTCACCGAGTTCGGTTTGCACCGATTCCGGGCTGCCGAGCTGACCGCGAATGAAGTAACCCTGACCGATGAAGCTGGCCACAAACGGCGTCGCCGGCTCGTGATAGAGGTTGTACGGCGTGTCCCACTGCTCCAGCCGGCCTTCCTTGAACACGCCGACGTGATCGCTGACGGCGAAGGCTTCTTCCTGGTCGTGAGTCACCAGAATCGCACTGGTGCCACGAGCCTTGAGGATGTCGCGCACTTCGTGGCTGAGCTTGCGGCGCAACTCGCCATCGAGGTTGGAGAACGGCTCGTCGAGTAGCAGCAGTTGCGGCTCCGGCGCCAGGGCGCGGGCGAGGGCGACACGTTGTTGCTGGCCACCGGACAACTCGTGGGGGAAGCGTTTGCCGAGGTTCTTCAGGTTGACCAGTTCCAGCAGCTCTTCGGTGACGCGCTCTTTGTTCGGGTGCTTGCGGATGCCGAAGGCGATGTTGTCCGCGACACTCAGGTGCGGGAACAGCGCGTAGTCCTGGAACACCATGCCGATCCGGCGTTTTTCCGGGGCGAGGGTAAAACCGGCGCTGGAGATCACTTCACCGCCGAGAGAGATTTCCCCTTCGTGCACCGGTTCGAAACCGGCAATCGCACGCAGGGTGGTGGTCTTGCCGCAGCCAGAGGAGCCGAGCAGGCAACCGATGTCGCCGGCGTTGAGGTGCAGATTGAGGTTCTGCACCACACGTTGATCTTGATAACCGCAAGCGAGGTTGCGCAGGTTCAGCAGTAATTCATGGCTCATGCGTGGTGATATGCCGGTTCGACGAGGAACTCGAGCAGGGCCTTCTGTGCGTGGAGACGGTTTTCTGCCTGATCCCAGGCGACGGAGCGCGGGTCGTCAAGCAGGTCGAGGCTGATTTCTTCGCCGCGGTGGGCGGGCAGACAGTGCAGGAATAACACGTCCTCGGCCGCGAGGTCGAGCAGGGCACGGGTGACCTGGTACGGCGCGAACAGTTTGAGGCGCTTGGCGGTTTCCTCTTCCTGGCCCATGGAGGTCCAGACGTCGGTGCTCACCAGATGCGCGCCGCGCACGGCGTCTTTCGGATCGCGGACGATGGTCACGCGGTCACCGGCCTTGGCCACGAACTCAGGGTTTGGCTCATAGCCTTCCGGGCAGGCCACTCGCAACTGGAAGTCGAACTGGATCGCCGCTTCTATATAGCTGTTGCACATGTTGTTGCCGTCGCCGATCCAGGCCACGGTCTTGCCCTGGATCGAGCCGCGGTGTTCGAGGAAGGTCTGCATGTCGGCCAGCAACTGGCACGGATGCAGGTCATCGGACAGGCCGTTGATCACCGGCACGCGGGAGTTGGCAGCGAATTCGGTCAGGGTGCTGTGGGCAAAGGTACGGATCATCACCGCATCGAGCATGCTCGACATGACGATGGCGCAGTCGCCGATCGGCTCGCCACGGCCCAGCTGGGTGTCACGCGGCGACAGGAAGATCGCCTGGCCACCGAGCTGGATCATGCCGGCCTCGAAGGAGATCCGGGTACGGGTCGAGGATTTCTCGAAGATCATCCCCAGGACGCGGTTTTTCAGAGGCTCGAACAGTACGCCGCGGTTACGCAGGTCCTTGAGCTCAACGCCTCGACGGATCACGCTGACCAGCTCTTCGGGCGTGCAATCCATCAGGGAGAGAAAGTGCCTTGCGCTCATCATTGACTACCTTTTTGCTACAAACCGCAGATGCTCAAAGCCTTGTTTATCGGAACAACGGGCGAGACCTGCGGCGTAAGCCGCACGGGGGCGACGAAATAGGGGAAGGCGCGATATTGACACTAAATGTCGCGTTTTTCCAATAGGCTACGGTTTTTGCAGAAGTGCGCCGGGGTGATAACAGTGCGAACACTGTGATTTCCGGTCAGTTTTCGAGGGAGCAACGAGGCATTTGTACACTGGCCCCACCGGCCTTGGCAATCAGGCGCGGCGGGGATAGCACGGCTCTGGTCGGTTTGCGACCGTTGAGCCACCGGTTCGCTTGGTCGGATGCGCAGGTTGAAACATTTGCTAAAGCAAAGTGCTGGGTTATAAATAAATCACGAGCGACGCAGGAAGCCTCCGCATGGAATCGAAAGAAAAACTGTTAATGGAACTGCTGGGCCACACGGCACGCTCATTGACCCACCTCACCGCCTCGATGACCTCGATGTCTTTCGAACTGCTGCGCAGCGATGATGACGTGGTCAAGGCTGCCAGCCGACAGATGATCGACCGCATGGCGACCATCAGCGCCGGGCTCGACGAGCATTGGCGACTGATCGGCGAACTCACCGGCGTCCACGTCGCCCACGAGCAGATCGAGACCATCCAGGAAATCCAGCTGGCCGCACCGCCCCAACTTCCGGCGAACTGACGCGTCTATCGGCGGGCCTGATGGCCGCCGATTCACAAGACGAACGTCGCTGGCGCTGCACCGGGTCGCGGGCCATAGTTTTGTTCCCGCAGGTGTGATTGCCTGCCCAGAACAAGACAGAGACTGGCCATGACCAAGACTCTCCATCACCGTGCCTGCCACCTGTGTGAAGCCATCTGCGGCTTGACCATCGAAACCACTGAAACCGACGGCCAGGTGCAGATCACCTCGATCAAGGGCGATGCCATGGACACGTTCAGTCGTGGGCACATCTGCCCCAAGGCCGTGGCGCTGCAAGACATCCAGAACGATCCGGATCGCCTGCGCCAGCCGATGCGCCGGGTCGGCAGCGAATGGCTGCCCATCGAGTGGGACGAAGCGTTCGAGCTGGTCGCCGAAAAACTCTCGGCGATTCAGGAGCGTCATGGGCAGAACGCGGTCGCCGTGTATCAGGGCAACCCCAGCGTGCATAACTACGGGCTGATGACCCACAGCAATTACTTCCTTGGCCTGTTGAAAACCCGCAACCGCTATTCGGCGACATCGGTCGATCAACTGCCCCATCACCTGACCAGCTACCTGATGTACGGCCACGGCCTGCTGCTGCCGATTCCGGACATCGATCACACCGATTTCATGTTGATCCTGGGCGGTAATCCGCTGGCGTCCAACGGCAGCATCATGACCGTGCCGGATGTCGAGAAGCGTCTGAAGGCGATCCAGGCCCGAGGCGGCAAAGTGGTGGTGGTCGATCCACGGCGCAGCGAGACGGCGGCGATGGCCGATCAGCATTTGTTCGTGCGTCCCGGTGGCGATGCGGCGTTGTTGTTTGGTGTGCTCAATACGCTGTTCAGCGAAGGACTGACGTCTGACAGTCATTTGCCGGTGGACGGTCTGGATGAGGTTCGCACGGCGGTGGCGGGGTTCACTGCCGAAGCCATGAGCCCGTTGTGCGCGGTTCCTGCCGAACAGATCCGCCAGCTGGCCCGGGACTTCGCCGCTGCACCAAGTGCCGTTTGCTACGGCCGGATGGGGGTTTCCACTCAAGCCTTCGGCACGCTGTGTCATTGGGTTGTGCAGTTGATCAATCTGGTGACCGGCAATCTCGACCGCGTCGGTGGTGCACTGTGCACCGAGCCTGCGGTGGATCTTGTGGCCTCGACTTCGGGCGGGCACTTCAACAAATGGCAGAGCCGCGTGTCCGGGCGTCCTGAATACGGCGGCGAGTTGCCGGTTTCGGCGCTGGCTGAAGAAATGCTCACCGAAGGCGAGGGCCAGATTCGCGCGCTGATTACCGTGGCCGGCAATCCGGTGTTGTCCACGCCCAACGGCCGGCAATTGGAGCAGGCGCTGGACGGGCTGGAGTTCATGGTTAGCGTCGACCTGTATATCAACGAAACCACGCGCTATGCCGACCTGATCCTGCCGTCGACCTCGGCGCTGGAAAACGATCACTACGACACCACCTTCAACCTGTTCGCGGTGCGCAACGTCACCCGGTTCAACCGGGCAATCCTCGCCAAACCCGAAGGGGCGCTGCACGACTGGGAAATCTTCGTCGGGCTGGCCAAGGCCTTTGCCGCGAAGACCGGTAAAGAGCTGAAACCGACGATGCCGCCGGCGAAGATGATCGATATGGGGTTGCGCATGGGCTTGTATGGCGATGCGTCCGAGCACAAGTTGTCGCTGGCAACACTGTTCGATCATCCGCACGGGGTCGATCTTGGGGCGCTCAAACCCAACCTGACATCGCGATTGAAGAGCGCCAATCAACGAGTTCAGGCAGCGCCGCCGGAAATCCTCGCTGACCTGGCGCGTTTCGCCGCTTTGCAGGCGCCCGCCGCCGATGAGCTGTTGATGATCGGCCGCCGTCATGTGCGCAGCAACAATTCGTGGATGCACAATTATCATCGACTGGTGAAGGGCAAGCCGCGTCATCAGTTGCTGATGAATCCGGACGATCTCGCCAGTCGCGGGCTCAGTGATGGTCAGCTTGTGCGCGTGAGTTCGCGTGTCGGCCAGATTGAGGTCGAAGTGCTGGGCAGCGCGGACATGATGAAGGGCGTGGTCAGTCTGCCGCACGGATGGGGCCATGCCCGGCCGGGTGTGCAGATGGCGATTGCCAGCGGTCAGCCGGGTTCGAGCGCCAATGACCTGACCGATGAATGCCAGCTCGACGAGTTGTCAGGCAACGCGGCGCTCAATGGCGTGCCGGTGACGGTGGCGGCGGCGTGAGCAAGTCTGTCGGGGAGACCGAGCAGCGCGCTCGGGATTCCGTTACAATGCGCCACCGTGCCGACCCATGAGTCGGAAAGTTCAGCCGAGGTGCTCCATGGATATCATCGAAACGATTAAAGAGCAGATTGCCAACAACACCATTCTGCTTTACATGAAAGGCTCGCCGAATGCCCCGCAGTGTGGCTTCTCCGCGAAAGCTGCGCAGGCTGTGATGGGCTGTGGCGAGAAGTTCGCCTACGTCGACATCCTGCAGAACCCGGAAATCCGTGCCAATCTGCCGAAGTACGCCAACTGGCCGACTTTCCCGCAACTGTGGGTTGGCGGTGAACTGGTCGGCGGCAGCGACATCATGGCTGAAATGTTCGCCAACGGTGAGCTGCAGACTCTGGTCAAGGAAGCATCCGCCAAGGCTGCTGCGGCCAAGTCCGAAGCCTGATTGGCTTCTGCACGGATTTCGGCGAGTCTGAAGTCCGGGCAATAAAAAGCCCCGCCTCTCGAAAGAGGGCGGGGCTTTTTAGTGTCTCGAGTTTAGCGCTGGCTAATTACTCGTCTTCGCCCATCTGCGATTGCAGATAGTTCTCAAGACCGACTTTATCGATCAGGCCCAGTTGGGTTTCCAGCCAGTCGATATGTTCTTCCTCGGATTCAAGGATGTCTTCGAGCAGTTCGCGGCTGCCGAAGTCACCGACGGATTCGCAGTGGGCGATAGCGACCTTCAGGTCGGCATGGCCGGTCTTCTCGATACGCAGGTCGCACTCCAGCATTTCCTTGGTGTGCTCGCCGATGTGCAGCTTGCCCAGGTCCTGCACGTTCGGCAGGCCTTCGAGGAACAGGATGCGCTTGATCAGCTTGTCCGCGTGCTTCATCTCGTCGATGGATTCTTTGTACTCGTGCTTGCCGAGCTTGTTCAGGCCCCAATCTTCATACATGCGCGCATGCAGGAAGTACTGATTGATCGCGACCAGCTCATTGGCAAGGATCTTGTTGAGATGCTGGATGACTGTTACGTCGCCTTTCATGATGGGAGTCCTGCCCTAAGTAGCGGTATATAAGGCAGAGTTTGAGCTTGGTATTTATAAGTGTCAAACCTAAGTTATTGAATAATAAATGAAAATTAATCGGAATAAGAATGTTTGTGTTCCGCGTCTAGACGCTAAGCAGTTGATTTTCAGGCATAAAAAAACCGGACATAAGTCCGGTTCTTCGAATTCGGGATAATTACGCGGCGGTAAATTCTGCCGGGTAGGGGATCGCAGCCTGGGCGGTTTGCAGCTTGGTCAGGGTTTCGCGAACCACTTCCTTCGCCAGGCACGCACATTTGCCGCATTGGCTGGCTACGCCGGTGGCCTGACGGACTTCTTTATAGCTGCAGCAACCTTCATAGATCGCTTCGCGGATCTGTCCGTCGGTGACGCCAGTGCAGAGGCAAACATACATAAGTGAGAACCGTCGCTGGTTGTGACTCAATTGCGATGGATCTTAATGTTAACGAGAATGATTGTCAAAGTGCTTTCCCAGTGGTTTTCAGCGCCAACGCCTGTGACTGACGAACGGTGGTACATGGCCGGATGCCAGCCGGGATTTCGCGAAAAACCTTTAAGGACAGTCGAAAAACGCAGTGTATGATGGTCGGCCCTTGCGAAGGGGGTTCGTGTCACAGGGCTGTCGCCTGAGGGTGGCAGGCTGGCCCGAACCCTGAACTTCAAGTTTCTACACCAGGAGATATCAATGAGCGTACTCGTAGGCAAACAAGCCCCTGACTTCACCGTCCCGGCCGTACTCGGCAATGGCGAGATCGTTGACAGCTTCACCCTGTCCTCGGCCATCAAAGGCAAATACGGCCTGGTGTTCTTCTACCCGCTGGACTTCACCTTCGTCTGCCCGTCCGAGCTGATCGCTCTGGACAACCGCATGGCCGACTTCAAGGCACGCAACGTAGAAGTGATCGCCGTGTCGATCGACTCGCACTTCACCCACAACGCCTGGCGCAACACCCCGGTCAACAATGGCGGCATCGGTCAGGTGAAATACACCATGGCTGCCGACATGAAGCACGACATCGCCAAGGCCTACGACGTTGAGTCCGAAGGCGGCGTGGCTTTCCGTGGCGCGTTCCTGATCGACGACAAAGGCGTTGTCCGCTCGCAGATCGTCAACGACCTGCCGCTGGGCCGTAACATGGAAGAGCTGATCCGTCTGGTCGACGCTCTGCAATTCCACGAAGAGCACGGCGAAGTCTGCCCTGCCAACTGGAAAAAAGGCGACAAAGGCATGAACGCTTCGCCAGAAGGCGTTGCGGCTTACCTGACCGAGAACGCTGCTGCCCTGTAAGGCGCAACGTCGAGGTACAAAAAAACCGGCCCACGTGGCCGGTTTTTTCATGCTCGGAAGAAACCCGACGAGGATCAGTCGTCGAAGTCTTCCCAGCCGCCCATCTGTTTCCAGCGGTTGACGATGCCGCAGAACAGCTCGGCCGTCTTCTCGGTGTCGTAACGCGCCGAATGCGCTTCACGGCCGTCGAAGTCGATGTCGGCTGCCTGACAGGCCTTGGCCAATACGGTTTGGCCGTAAGCCAGACCGGCGAGGGTCGCGGTGTCGAAGCTGGAGAACGGGTGGAACGGATTGCGCTTCATGTCCAGCCGCGCGACGGCAGCATTGAGGAAGCCCAGGTCGAAGCTGCTGTTGTGGCCGACCAGGATCGCCCGCTTGCAGCCGTTGGCCTTCAAGGCCTTGCGCACGCCACGGAAGATGTCGGTCAGGGCCGTCTCTTCGCTGACGGCCATGCGCAACGGGTGATCGAGCTTGATCCCGGTGAACTCCAGTGCCGCCGCTTCAACGTTGGCGCCTTCGAACGGCTCGACGCGGAAGAAGTAAGTGTGATCCGGGTAGACAAAACCCTTTTCATCCATGGCGATGGTGGTCGCGGCAATCTCCAGCAGAGCGTCGGTGGCCGAGTTGAAGCCACCGGTTTCTACGTCGACGACAACCGGCAGGTAGCCGCGAAAGCGTGCTGCCATTGGATGGCGCGAACCGCCGCCACCTTGACCGTCCAGTTCGTCGTCGAAATGGTCTTCACTCACGCGTGTTCCTCCAGCAGGCGCCAGCGCAGTTTTTCACCGGCGCGCAGCGGGATAACGGTCAGCTCGCCGAAAGGCAGGCTGGTCGGGGCGGTCCATTCGTCACGAACCAGGGTGATGCGATCGGTGTTCGCCGGCAGGTCGTAGAAACGCGGGCCGTTGAGGCTGGCGAACGCTTCGAGCTTGTCCAGCGCGTTGCGCTGTTCAAAGGCTTCGGCATACAGCTCGATGGCGGCGTACGCGGTGTAGCAGCCGGCGCAGCCGCAGGCGGCTTCCTTGGCGTGCTGGGCGTGCGGCGCCGAGTCGGTACCGAGGAAGAACTTCGCGCTGCCACTGGTGGCGGCGTCGAGCAGGGCTTCCTGGTGCGTGTTGCGCTTGAGGATCGGCAGGCAGTAGAAGTGCGGCCGAATCCCGCCCACCAGCATGTGGTTGCGGTTGTAGAGCAGGTGATGCGCGGTGATGGTCGCGCCGACGTTGGCCGAAGCCTCGTTGACGAACTGCACGGCATCACCGGTGGTGATGTGTTCGAACACCACTTTCAGCGTCGGGAACCGCTCGACCACGCGGCGCATGTGCTCGTCGATGAAGATTTTTTCGCGGTCGAACACGTCGACGTCGCCACGGGTGACTTCACCGTGGATCAACAGCGGCATGCCGACTTCGGCCATGGCTTCCAGCGCCGGGAAAATCTTGTCGATGCTGGTGACCCCGGAATCGGAGTTGGTGGTGGCGCCGGCCGGGTACAGCTTGGCGGCGTGCACGAAACCGCTGGCCTTGGCCTCACGGATTTCTTCGGGCTGGGTGCGGTCGGTGAGGTACAGCACCATCAGCGGCTCGAAACGACTGCCGGCCGGGCGGGCAGCGAGAATCCGCTGGCGATAGCCGTCGGCTTCAGCGGCGTTGCGCACCGGAGGTACCAGGTTGGGCATGATGATGGCGCGACCAAAGGTACGCGCGACATCCGCAACGGTATTGGTCAACACGGCACCATCGCGAAGATGAATGTGCCAGTCGTCGGGACGCAGCAGGGTCAGGCGGTCGGACATGAGGGGATTCCAGGCGGGTCAAACTGAGGCGAATGCTACCGGAAAAGACTCTTGCAGGCACTCGCTATCAAGTTTTGCGACGAGCGTCCGATATCCCATAGGTATGCCGTAAAGATGTATGTCTCGGTCTTTTTTGTTGTAGAAGCCAATGGAGCCTCCCGTGCGCCAGCGATATTTAGCCTTGCTCAGTGTGTTTGCCAGCCTTCCAGCGATGGCACTGACCTACCAGACCCGTCTGGAGAACATTGAGTGGACGGTCGAGGGCGACAAGTTCGAGTGCCGCCTGACGCAGCCGATCACCGACTTCGGCTCGGGGCAATTCGTGCGCAAGGCCGGCGAGCAGGCGACCTTTCGCCTGAACGCCTACAACGCCATGCTCGGTGGCGGGTCGGCAACCTTGCTGGCGGCGGCGGCGCCGTGGCAGCCGGGACGTGGCGACATCAACCTGGGCACGGTTCGACTGGGCAGCGGCAACGTGCTGTTCAACAGTTCTCAGTCCCAGGCCGGGCAACTGATCAGCGGGCTGATGGACGGTCGCAGCCCGGTGGTACGCCGGGCATCGGGCGATGGTCGGGTGTCGGAAGTGCGCCTGTTGCCGGTCAAGTTCAGCAAGGCGTTCAACGACTATCAGACCTGCGTGGCGAAACTGCTCCCGCAGAATTTCGATCAGGTCAAACAATCGCAGATCGGCTTCCCCGGCGAGGGCATTGAACTGGACGCCGCCGCCAAGGCCAAGCTGCAAGTGATGCTCGAGTACATGAAGGCCGATCCGACGGTCAATCACATCGAACTCGACGGCCACTCCGACAACAGCGGCAATCGCCTGACCAATCGCGAACTGTCGCGTCGCCGCGCACTGGCCGTGGTCGACTTCTTCAAGGCCAACGGCATCCAGGAATCGCAGATCACCGTGCGCTTCCATGGCGAACGTTATCCGTTGGTGCCGAACACCAATGCCGCCAATCGGGCCAAGAACCGTCGGGTCAACGTGCACCTGGCGCGGGTGGCACCGACGACTGCTCCGGCACCTCAGGCCAGCACGCCTGCCAACACTGCGGCGACTTCCTGACCTGCCGGTCATCGTCGCCCTCTCGACAGATTCTGTCGCTTTGTCGTCTTAAGCTGTCGCGCCTCTGTAAATTATCGCGTTTGAGCGGTAGACTCTTCGGCTTTCCGTAGAACCCCGTGGAGTGATGGCATGGCGGACGTAAACAAGGTCGTTCTGGCGTATTCCGGCGGCCTGGACACTTCGGTGATCCTCAAGTGGCTGCAGGATACTTATAACTGTGAAGTCGTGACCTTCACCGCTGACCTGGGTCAGGGCGAAGAAGTCGAGCCGGCTCGCGCCAAGGCGCAGGCCATGGGCGTCAAAGAAATCTACATCGACGACCTGCGCGAAGAATTCGTGCGTGACTTCGTGTTCCCGATGTTCCGCGCCAACACCGTTTACGAAGGCGAGTACCTGCTGGGTACTTCCATCGCACGTCCGCTGATCGCCAAGCGTCTGATCGAAATCGCCAACGAAACCGGCGCCGACGCCATTTCCCACGGCGCGACCGGCAAGGGCAACGACCAGGTCCGTTTCGAACTGGGTGCCTACGCACTCAAGCCAGGCGTGAAAGTGATCGCCCCTTGGCGCGAGTGGGACCTGCTGTCCCGCGAGAAACTGATGGACTACGCCGAGAAGCACGCGATCCCGATCGAGCGTCACGGCAAGAAGAAATCCCCGTACTCGATGGACGCCAACCTGCTGCACATCTCCTATGAAGGCGGCGTGCTGGAAGACACCTGGACCGAGCACGAAGAAGACATGTGGCGCTGGACCGTCTCCCCGGAGAAGGCTCCCGACACCCCGCAGTACCTGGAACTGACCTACCGCAACGGCGACATCGTCGCGCTGGACGGCGTTGAAATGACCCCGGCCACCGTGCTGGCGACGCTGAACAAGATCGGTGGCGAGCACGGCATCGGCCGTCTGGACATCGTCGAGAACCGTTACGTCGGCATGAAATCCCGTGGCTGCTACGAAACCCCGGGTGGCACCATCATGCTGCGCGCTCACCGCGCCATCGAATCGATTACCCTGGACCGCGAAGTCGCTCACCTCAAAGACGAGCTGATGCCGAAGTACGCCAGCCTGATCTACACCGGTTACTGGTGGAGCCCTGAGCGTCTGATGCTGCAACAGATGATCGACGCCTCCCAGGTCAACGTGAACGGCGTCGTGCGCCTGAAGCTGTACAAGGGCAACGTGATCGTGACCGGCCGCAAGTCCGACGATTCGCTGTTCGACGCCAACATCGCGACCTTCGAAGAAGACGGCGGGGCCTACAACCAGGCCGACGCGGCGGGCTTCATCAAGCTCAACGCGCTGCGCATGCGCATTGCTGCCAACAAGGGCCGCAAGCTGTTCTGAGTCCTTCGGGCCTGATGTGAAAAAACGGCCTTGTCGTAGTGACAAGGCCGTTTTTTTTGATTTTCCCTCCTTTGGATTGATCGTTATCGGTCAACGCTCCTGTCTCCTTCAACTGCGCATCGTGCATTGCATGGGGCTCTTGTTCCGCATTTTATTCTCTTTCAAATCTTTCCCAATACGCATGTGTTCAACGAATGAGTGTCGTAAATAATACAGAACGTTGCTCTTTGGCTGTGTTTGTCTTGTTTGGTCAAGGTGTCGATGTGTTCTTTGAGTAAAATATCTGACACTGAATCGGTTAAGAACAGGAATAATCTCGGCGAATGCTTGTTTGGATGTAGGACTTTTTCCAATAGCTCCTCTATTTCCGGTTCGGTATGTGCCTTTCGAATGTCGATGATATACATCCGGTTTACCGGTTTTGGCAATTTTATAGTGTTCGGTTCGATGTTCGATGACGCAGGGGTTACCTCGGTGGCAGGTATGCTTTCCTCTTCGAAAGCCTTGAGAAAGTTTTTGTCATTGTCGAAGTCGGAAGGCGCATAGAGAGAGCGGTAATTGAAGTTTAGTGTGATGAAGAACAAAAACAAGAGATAGAACGGAAAGCTGATCAGAAACCAGATATAGATCTCCCGCTCATCATTGTCGAGGAAGGGCAGGGAGACCGCAGCGGAAGTCTCCGATATAAAGGCGAAGATGGCAATAACGGTGATGGGGTTGGGGATCTTCCTGTTGATTTTTAGCATGGTCTTTACTCATGAATGGTCTTTCTCGTCGTCTGGGTTGGATTGATTGGTCGTGTTTAAGTTGTCGGGTAAACAGGGCTGTCGGTGTCTGGTGTTTATATTAAATTTCGGGGGTGCGATATATGTAAGTTGTTTCAGTTGTTTTTAATGTCTGGTCGTTGATCTTTGTTTCGGAGTTTTTTCAGTCTGTCGTGAAGGCTCTGAAGGAGGGCGTGGCAGACGCCGAACTTCCCGATGTGAATTCATGATTTTCTGTAAGTGAGTCTTTTCTGTAGGAATAATCTTTATTGCCTGTAGGAGGCGTCTCTCGGTGCTGGTGCAGAGGAACTTATCCATGCCATGGGTGAAATGACTACGTTATTGTGCCGGTTCTAAAAATTCGAACAGCGAAACTGGACTTGCCCATGAATAAAGTGCTGATCGTGGATGATCACCCCGTCATTCGTCTTGCGGTACGTATGCTGATGGAACGTCATGGCTACGAAGTCATTGCAGAAACCGATAATGGCGTGGATGCGTTACAACTGGCTCGTGACCAGATGCCGGATATCGTCATTCTGGATATCGGCATACCGAAACTGGATGGACTGGAAGTCATTGCGCGTCTTACGACAAGTGCGATGCCGTTGAAAGTGCTCGTGCTGACATCCCAGTCACCGGGACATTTTTCCATGCGCTGCATGCAATCGGGGGCGGCGGGATATGTTTGCAAGCAACAGGATCTGACGGAGTTGCTGAGTGCAATCAAAGCGGTACTGTCCGGATACAGCTACTTCCCGAACCAGGCGTTGCACACCGTGCGGACCAGTCTTGGTAACGCCAGCGAAGCAGACATGGTTGATCGTCTGTCCGGGCGTGAAATGATGGTGTTGCAGCAATTGGCGCGCGGCAAGACCAACAAGGAAATTGCCGACGGTATGTTCCTCAGCAACAAGACCGTGAGCACTTACAAGACCCGGTTGTTATTGAAGCTCAACGCGCGCTCGCTGGTGGATCTGATCGAACTGGCGCAGCGAAACGGCCTGGTTTGAGGTTTTTAGTGGCTGACGGATCATGGGCGGATCGGAATCAGCGTGTGACAGAAAGAGAAAAGCCTCCGTTTCGGGAGGCTTTCAAATGTCAGAGATCAAAATCGTAATCGGCCAATTGCTTTTGCAGTCGGCGCTCCTCAAGCAGGTTGTCGATGGTTCGGCGTTTGCTCAAGTTGGTCTTGGCGACTTCAACCACAGGTTCGGCATCATCGGCCTCCGTGGCGATAAAGTCGTCATCCGCTTCCAATTGCTCTTTGCTGGTGCTCATAAGGTCAACTCCAGGCTAAGACTGCCTTTGGCGCTCCTTATATCGATATTCCAGCAGATGGTAAAAAAGATTTTTTCAATCGATAAATCAATAAAACCAATAGCGGCTCAATCGTCAGAAGTTTTGTGCTTGTAATCGCACAGGTCTTCGATCCGACAGCTGCCACAACGGGGTTTGCGTGCCAGACACACGTAACGCCCGTGAAGAATGAGCCAGTGGTGCGAGTCGAGCAGATATTCCTTTGGCACAAACTTCATCAGCTTCTTTTCCACCTCGACCACGTTTTTACCCGGTGCAATGCCGGTGCGGTTGCTGACCCGGAAGATGTGGGTGTCCACGGCCATGGTCAATTGGCGGAACGCGGTGTTGAGCACGACGTTGGCGGTCTTGCGGCCAACGCCGGGCAAGGCTTCCAGTTCTTCGCGCGTCTGCGGCACTTCGCCGTTGTGCAACTCGACCAGCAGGCGGCAGGTCTCGATCACGTTTTTGGCCTTGCTGTTATAGAGGCCGATGGTCTTGATGTACTCGGACAACCCTTCGACGCCCAAGGCGTGAATGGCCGCCGGCGTGTTCGCCACCGGGAACAGCTTCGCCGTCGCCTTGTTCACCCCGACGTCCGTGGATTGCGCGGACAGAATCACCGCAATCAACAGTTCGAAAGGCGAGGAGTAGGCCAGTTCGGTCTTGGGCTCGGGGTTGTCCTCGTGAAGCCTGCGGAAGATCTCCAGACGTTTTGCGGCATTCATGGGTGATGCGTTTCCTCGGGTAGGTCGCAGGGGCGAGTCCAGGCCTGACGGGCGGCCAGTAACAGTCCAAGCAATAGGAAGGCGCCGGGCGCCAGCGTCGCGAAATGCAGGCCCTCGCTGAACAGAATCAAACCTTGCCAGTGTGCCGACAAATGATGGCCGATGCTGCCCTGACCGATCAGCTCACGCAACACTGCGAGCACAATCATCAGCACGGCAAACAGGCCGCACAGTTTCAGCCGTTTACGAATAGGCTGGCGAAAAAATCCATTGCGCTCCAGCACGATGCACTGCAAGCCGATCAGCCCGGCATAAAGACTGATCAGTTGGTGCCACTGCAGCGCACTGCGTTGCAGAACAATATCGGCGCAGCCCGCCAAGGTCGCGGCCAGCATCAGGCTGACCGGCAACAGGCTCTCGCTGCTCAGGCGCGAGCGCAGCGGTGTCATGCAAAAACCGTAAACGCCCACGACAACGACGAACATCAAAAAAATCGCCAGCGCACCCGCCACAGAGTCGGTGGCACCGATCAACAGCACCAGCATCATCGAGTTCGACAGAGTCGCTGACGTATTCATGGCGCGCTCCCGAGTAAGGTCGTCCGGTGTTCATCGAAATAACGCAGGGCATCGTGGATGGCATTGATCGCCGCGCGAGACGTAATGGTTGCGCCCGCGATCTGGTCGAATTGCCCCTGATCCTTCTTCAAGGCCCATCCGGCATCCGTCGGTTGGTTGCTCGATTTTCCGCTAAAGGTCTGCAACCAGCTATTTGGCCAGTCGCCGATATGCCCACCCAGCGAAGGTGTTTCGTTTTGCTCGAGGGTTTTGACACCGAGCAATCGGCCGTTGGCGTCGATGGCAATCAGCAACTCGATATTCCCGGCATAACCTTGGGTCCGGCTGCGCAACAGCACCGCTAGAGGTTGGCCGCTTTTGCTCGCCCGATAACCGCCCAGCAACAGACTGTGGCTCAGGTTGATGTCGGTCAGCGTCAGAGGTTGTTCAAGCGGCAGATTGTCGTAACTGTCGGCCGGCAGCACGTCCAACAGCTTGCGACTTTCAAGCAGACGCTGTTCGGCGGCGATCTGCGGCGCGTTGCTGCGCTGGAACAGCCACGTCACGCCGATGCCCAGCGCGGTAATCAACACCAGTGTGATCAGACTGTTGGTCCGGTTCATGGCGCCACCTGCGCCTGACGGGCCACCGCGAAGCGCTCCAGCGCCGGCACGCACAGATTCATCAACAGCACCGCAAATGCCACACCGTCGGGGTAACCGCCCCAGGTGCGAATCACGTAAGTCAGCAACCCCACACCGACACCGAACAGCAGGCGGGCGAGCGGGCTTTTTGCCCCCGACACCGGTTCAGTGACGATGAAAAATGCCCCCAGCATCGTCGCGCCGCTCAGCAAGTGAAACAGTGGCGAGCCGTTGGAGTCGGATCCCGAACCGTTCCAGCACAACAGGCTGATCACGAACAGGCTGGCGAGCATGCCGACCGGTGCATGCCAGCCAAACACCCGACGTTGCAACAGGAACAACCCACCGGCGAGGAACGCCAGGTTCACCCATTCAACGCCGTGGCCGCCGTAGCGACCGAATGCCGGATTGCCGGCAAACAGTTCGTCCATGGTCAGGCTTTTATTGATGCGCAGACTGTCCAGCGCAGTGGCCTGAACCCAGGCGTCCGGCTGCGCGCCCAGATTGAACACCTGGCCAAAAGCCGACGTCAGATCCATGCCATGGCCCGGCCAATGAGTCATCGGTTGCGGGAACATCACCATCGCCAAGGCAAAGCCGAGCATGGCCGGATTGAACGGATTTCGGCCAACACCACCGTACAAATGTTTGCCCAGCAGCAGGCCGGAGGTGATAGCCGTGACCGTCAGCCACCACGGGCAATAAGGTGGTAAGGCGATTGCCAGCAGCGTGGCGCTAACCACCGCGCTGCCATCGGTCAAGGTGGCCTGCAGAGGTTGCCGACGCATAAGAGTCGCGGCGGCTTCAACGCCCAAAGCCGTGACGACGGACAGGATCAGGTTGATCAACACGCCCCAACCGTAAAACCAGAACAACGCCAGCAACCCCGGCAATGTCGCCAGCAAAACCAGCTTCATTGCCTGTTGCAGGCGCTCGTCTCTGGTTTCAATGGATGACATGGGCTTGTACCTGCCGCTCTGCTTCTTGCAGGCGGGCGCGGGCCTTTTCGAGGATATCGGCGGGCGTGCCGTCGCGCCGTTGCAGTTTGTTCAGGTCGGCGCGAGCGTAGGCCAGTTCGGTTTTCAGCTGGCGCAGCTGGTCGTCGATCGGACGTTTCTCGACACGCACAAGCTCCGGCGCCGGTTGATCGCTGGCGGCTTCGGCGCTGTGCAGCGCCTGTTCGGCGTCACGCAGCGCTTGCTCCAGTAAGGCGATCTCGGCTGGCGGGGCTTCTGCGGTTTGCGCCTTTTTCAGCTCGGCGCGGCGCATCGCCAACTGGATTTTCGCCCGTTTCAGATCGGCGTCCTTTGCCGGCGCGGCTATGACTGGTGCAGGCGCTGCGCTGCTTTCCAGCTTCGCCAGTGCCTGTTCGGCCGCTTCGAACTGCTGTTGCAGGGCGATCAGCTGCGATTGCTGCTCGAAGGTCGGCGGATGACCGAATGCCTTGAGCGACTTGTTCAATTGCGCCCGGCTCATGGCCACGTCGATCTTGGCTTTTTTCAGCGCGGCATCGGCGGTGGCGGCTTTTTGTGCGCGCACCCGTTCGAGCGCCGCCTGCACCGGATCCAGCGTGGTGGCGGCGACTTCGACCTGTGCCGCGCGCTGCGCCCGGGCTTCGCGTTCGGCCTGCTTCTGCTGTTCTTCGCGTTGCAGGCGAGCATTGCGCCGTTCGAAGCGCTGACGGGCGTGATCGCGTTTGGCCGTGCGGGCCTGCTGTTCTTCAAGGCTGGTGGCCAGGCCACCCACTACCGGTAGCGTACCCAAAGGCAGCGGATGCATCTCGATGCAGTCGACCGGGCAGGGCGCCACGCACAGATCGCAACCGGTGCATTCGTCGATGATGACCGTGTGCATCAGTTTTGCCGCGCCGACGATGGCGTCGATCGGGCAGGCCTGAATGCATTTGGTGCAGCCGATGCATTCGGCTTCGCGGATGTAGGCCACTTGCGGCGGCGCCGAACCGCGGCTGATGTCCAGCTCCAGCACCGGGATTTTCAACAGTTCGGCCAGCGCCGCGATGGTTTCGTCGCCACCCGGCGGGCACTTGTTGATCGGCTCGCCGTCGGCAATACCTTCGGCGTAGGGTTTGCATCCGGGATGGCCGCACTTGCCGCATTGGGTCTGCGGCAGCAGGGCATCGATGCGTTGAATCAGACTCATGTTTTGATCAGTCCACTGAATCCGAGAAAAGCCACGGCCATCAGTCCGGCGCCGATCAACAGGATCGGCAAGCCACGAAAGGGCAGGGGAATATCGTTGTCGGCCGTGCGCTCACGCAAATCGCTGAACAGGCTCAACACCAGCCAGAAACCCAGACCGGCGCCAAGGCTCAGCGCAATCGCATGAAACAGGCCTTTGTCCGCTTGCGCGTTGATCAGCGTCAGCCCCAGCACACCGGCATTGCCCAGCAACAGCGGCCACAAGCCATCGAATGGCAGCGTGGGCCGCCAATGCGCCAACAGCTTCAGCAACGGCGTGATCAGCAGGACGCTCAACGGCAGAAACACAAACAGCCGCAGGAACTCCAGTTGCAACGGCACCAGCAGCCAATGCCAGATCGCGTAACCCGCCACACCGACAATCAGCATCAGACACAACGTTGCCAGTCCCAGCGCATGCACCTGACGGCGTTCGCCCGCCAGCAGCGGATCGACGCCCAGCGGCCAGTGCAACACGAAGTTGTTGATCAGCGCAGCACTGAAGAGCGTAAGCACGAGTTCGGTCATGGTTCTGCCGGCAGGAACGGGCGTGTGTCACTTAAGGTTAGGCATTATCCGGCAGCCGTGGAGGGCGGGCCAGATATGAAAAATCCCACAGGCGCACGGAGCACGCCTGTGGGATCTGTCAGGGCAGAACCTTACTTGATGCGCTGACCCGGCTTGGCGCCGCTGTCCGGGCTCAGCAGGTAGATTTCTTCACCGCCAGGGCCGGCCGCCATCACCATGCCTTCGGAGATGCCGAACTTCATTTTCCGTGGCTTGAGGTTGGCGATCATCATGGTCAGGCGACCGTCGAGCTTGGACGGATCCGGATAAGCGCTCTTGATCCCCGAGAACACATTGCGTTGCTCGTCACCGATATCCAGGGTCAGGCGCAGCAGCTTGTCCGCGCCTTCAACGTGTTCGGCCTTGACGATCAGCGCGACGCGCAGGTCGACGGCGGCGAAGGTGTCGAAGTCGATTTCCGGCGACAGCGGATCCTTGGCCAGTTCGCCATTGCCGGCAGGCGCGGCGGCGCCGGTGTCGGTCTGGCTGGCGGTCAGGTCTTCTTTCGAGGCGTCGGTCATGGCTTGCACTTTTACCGGGTCGATGCGGGTCATCAACGGCTTGAATTCGTTCAGCTGGTGGTTGGCCAGCAGGGTGGTGTGGTCGTTCCAGGTCAGCGGGGCGACGTTGAGGAACGCCTCGGCATCGGCGGCCAGCACTGGCAGCACCGGTTTGAGGAAGATCACCAGCTGGCGGAACAGGTTGATCGCCGTGGCGCAGACCGCCTGGACTTCATCCTGCTTGCCTTCCTGCTTGTTCAGCGACCATGGCGCCTTGTCGGCGATCCAGGCGTTGGCGCGGTCGGCCAAAGCCATGGTTTCGCGCATGGCACGAGCGAAGTCGCGGGCTTCATAGGCATCGGCAATGCTTGGCGCGGCGGCCAGGAACGCGTCGGTCAGTTCCAGTGCGGCGTTGGTGTCCACCAGCAGGCCGGCGTTGCCCTTCTGGATGAAACCGGCGCAACGGCTGGCGATATTGACCACTTTGCCGACCAGGTCGGAGTTGACCTTCTGCACGAAGTCTTCGAGGTTCAGGTCGAGGTCGTCCACGCCACGGCCCAGTTTGGCCGCGTAGTAGTAGCGCAGGTATTCCGGCGACAGGTGATCCAGGTAGGTACGGGCCTTGATGAAGGTGCCGCGGGACTTGGACATCTTCTGACCGTTGACGGTCAGGTAGCCGTGCACGTTGATCCCGGTCGGCTTGCGGAAACCCGCGCCTTCGAGCATTGCCGGCCAGAACAGGGCGTGGAAGTTGACGATGTCCTTGCCGATGAAGTGGTACAGCTCGGCGGTGGAGTCCTTGCCCCAGAACGCGTCGAAGTCCAGCTCCGGCGTGCGGTTGCAGAGGTTCTTGAAGCTGGCCATGTAGCCGATCGGCGCGTCCAGCCACACGTAGAAATATTTGCCTGGCTCGCCCGGGATCTCGAAGCCGAAGTACGGCGCATCGCGGGAGATGTCCCACTGTTGCAGGCCGGCGTCCAGCCATTCGGCGATCTTGTTGGCCACGGCATCCTGCAGGGTGCCGCTGCGGGTCCAGGCCTGCAGCATTTCCTGGAAGTCCGGCAGCTTGAAGAAGAAGTGCTGGGAATCCTTGAGCACCGGGGTAGCGCCGGAGATTGCCGACTTCGGATCCTTCAAGTCTGTCGGTGCGTAGGTCGCACCGCATTTTTCGCAGTTGTCGCCGTACTGGTCTTCAGTGCCGCATTTCGGGCAGGTGCCCTTGATGAAGCGGTCGGCCAGGAACATTTTCTTTTCCGGGTCGAAATACTGGGTGATCGAACGTTGGGCGATGTGCCCGGCGTCACGCAGCTTCAGGTAGATCTGGCTCGACAGCTCACGGTTTTCTTCGGCGTGAGTGGAGTGGAAGTTGTCGAAGTCCACCAGGAACTCGGCAAAGTCGGCGCTGTGTTCAGCCTGGACGTTGGCGATCAGTTGTTCCGGGGTGATGCCTTCCTTTTCCGCGCGCAGCATGATCGCCGAACCGTGGGCGTCGTCGGCGCAGACGTAAATGCACTGATTGCCACGATGCTTCTGGAAGCGCACCCACATATCGGTCTGGATGTATTCCAGCATATGGCCAAGGTGGATCGAACCGTTGGCGTAGGGCAGGGCGCTGGTGACGAGAATCTTGCGTGGTTCGGACATGTGGGGCTTCGCTACTTGATGAAACGGAGGTCGGCCACTATAAAGCGCCGGGAAAGATATTTCACCTCTGCAAATCGTTGCCGGACATGCCGTCCGGAGGACAGAAGGGGTAGGATACCCGCCATCTTTTCCCAGTCTTGTTATCGGAGTTGCCCATGAGTGCCGTCACTCGCGCAGCGGTGGAAGCCGTCCTCAGCCAATACACCGACCCTTACCTGAACCAGGATCCGGTCAGCGCCGGTTGCGTGCGCAGCATCGAAATCACCGGCGATCGGGTTAGCGTGCAGCTGGAAATCGGCTATGCCGCCGGTCTGTTCAAGAGCGGCTGGGCGCAATTGCTGCAACTGGCCATCGAAAACCTCGACGGCGTGGTGACTGCGAAGGTCGAGGTCAACAGCGTGATCGCCGCGCACAAGGCCCAGGCGCAGATTCCGGGGCTGGCCAACGTCAAGAACGTGGTCGCCGTGGCGTCGGGCAAGGGCGGTGTGGGCAAATCCACCACCGCCGCCAACCTGGCGCTGGCATTGGCTCGCGAAGGCGCGAAGGTCGGGATTCTCGACGCCGATATCTATGGCCCGAGCCAGGGCATCATGTTCGGCATCCCCGAGGGTACCCGTCCGCAGGTCAAGGATCAGAAATGGTTCGTGCCGCTGCAGGCCCACGGCGTGGAAGTAATGTCGATGGCGTTCCTGACCGACGACAACACGCCGATGGTCTGGCGCGGGCCGATGGTGTCCGGCGCGCTGCTGCAACTGGTGACGCAAACCGCTTGGGGCGACCTGGATTATCTGGTGATCGACATGCCGCCAGGCACCGGCGACATCCAGCTGACCCTGGCGCAGAAAGTCCCGGTGGCTGGCGCCGTGATCGTCACCACGCCGCAGGATCTGGCGCTGCTCGATGCGCGTAAAGGCGTGGAGATGTTCCGCAAGGTCAACATTCCGGTGCTGGGCGTGGTGGAAAACATGGCCGTGCACATCTGCTCGAACTGCGGTCATGCCGAGCATCTGTTCGGTGAGGGCGGTGGCGAGAAGCTGGCGACCCAGTTCGGCGTCGAGCTGCTGGCTTCGTTGCCGCTGTCGATGCTGATCCGCGAACAGGCCGATGGCGGCAAGCCGACGGTGATTTCCGAGCCGGACAGCCAGATCGCCATGGTCTATCAGGAACTGGCCCGTCACGTCGGCGCGCGGATCGTGTTGCAGGAAGCGGCCTCGCCGGCGATGCCGAATATCACCATCAGCGACGATTGATGCCTGTGGTTTAAACAAAAACGCCCCGGTGCCTGTGCACCGGGGCGTTTTTCATTGCGCGACAGAGGTCAGATGCGCAACCCGCCATCCATCTCCAGAATCCGGCCGGTGTAGTAGTCGTTCTCGAAGATGTAGGCCGCCGAATGGGCGATCTCTTCCGGCTTGCCCATGCGCTTGAGCGGAATGCCCGAGGTCATTTTTTCCAGCGCTTCGGGCTTCATGCCCAGGGTCATCTCGGTTTCGATGAAGCCCGGTGCGATGCCCGCCACGCGAATGCCGTAGCGCGCCAGTTCCTTGGCCCAGGTCACGGTCGCCGCAGCGACGCCGGCCTTGGCGGCGGAGTAGTTGGTCTGGCCGACGTTGCCCGCGCGGGAGATCGACGAGATGTTGATGATCGCGCCGCTGTTCTTCAGCTCGACCATTCTCGCCGCCACTTCACGGGTGCACAGAAACACGCCGGTCAGGTTGACGTCGATCACCGCCTGCCATTGGGCCAGGCTCATCTTGGTCATCTCGCCGTCCTTGACCTTGAGCAGCAGGCCGTCGCGCAGGATCCCGGCGTTGTTGATCAGGCCGTGGATCGCGCCGAAATCTTCGGCGACCTGGGCAACCATGTGCGTCACCTGCTCTTCATTGGCGACGTTGCACAGATAGCTGCGTGCCTCGACACCCTTGGCCTTGCAGGCCGCGACGGCATCATCGAGTTTTTCCTGGTTCAGGTCGACCAGCGCCAGCTTCGCGCCCTTGCCTGCGAAATACTCGGCCATCGAGCGGCCCAAGCCTTGGCAACCGCCAGTGATAATGATTACTTTGTCGTTGAGTTGCATTCGCATGCCCCCGAGAGCAGGTCAGAGTGGTCCTTATAGGTAGCCTCTCGATCTGCACCGGCCAGGGGCCTGTTGCACATGAGAACTGCCCGATGGCGTGTGGGACAAATCCCATGCGCCCGTCCGTTTTTTCGACGGATTCTATTTAAGGAGTCATAAATTGAGCGTTGAAGCGGCTAAGAATGCCCGAGAATTGCTTCTCAAGGAATACCGTGGCGTGCTGTCGACCCACTCCAAATCGATGCCCGGTTTTCCGTTTGGCTCCGTGGTTCCCTACTGCCTGGACGAGCAGGGCCAGCCGCTGATCCTGATCAGCCGCATCGCCCAGCACACCCATAACCTGCAGAAAGATCCGAAATGCTCGCTGCTGGTGGGTGAGCGCGAGGCCGACGATGTGCAAGCCGTTGGTCGCCTGACCTATCTGGCCGAGGCGGAAAAACTCGAAGACGCTGCCGCCATCGAAGCCGCCGCCGAGCGTTACTACCGTTATTTCCCCGATTCGCAGAATTACCACAAGGCTCACGATTTCGATTTCTGGGTGCTCAAGCCCGTGCGCCATCGTTACATCGGCGGCTTCGGCGCGATCCACTGGGTCGATCACCTGACCCTGGCCAACCCGTTCGCCGGCAAGGCCGAAATCAGCATGGTCGAGCACATGAACAGCGACCACGCCAAGGCTATCGCCCATTACGTCGACCTCGCCGGTCTGCCGAAAACCGTACCGGCGCAACTGGCCGGGATCGACACCGAAGGCATGCACCTGCGCATCGGGCAGGCGCTGTACTGGCTGCCGTTTCAAGCGCCTTGTCATACGCCGATACAAGTGCGCGAGGCCTTGGTTTCTCTGGCTCACGCCGAGGTCTGGCCAAAAAATGCGGTAGCCGACGCTTGAATTCACGAAAGGGCGACGTCATCTAAGGCTTACTGCAAGGCATTTCTTGCGTTGAGGAAACTTTGATGCGCCCTTTTTTGTTGCTCTTTCTGCTGTTCCCGGTGTTGGAGCTGTTCGTATTCGTCAAAGTGGCAGGATCGATCGGATTTTTCCCGGCCCTGCTGCTGATCATTCTCGGCTCGATGTTCGGCGTGTTCGTGCTGCGCGTCGCCGGGCTGGCCACCGCACTGCGTGCCCGTGAAAGCCTGAACCGCGGCGAACTGCCTGCGCAAACCATGCTCGAAGGCCTGATGCTGGCCCTGGCCGGTGGCCTGTTGATCCTGCCGGGCTTCATCAGCGATGTGGTCGGTCTGGTGCTGCTGTTGCCGTTCAGTCGTCGACTGGTCGCCAACAAGATGCGTCAGCGCGCCGAAGAACAGGCCATGCGCCAGCGAGCGTTCGCCGATGACCTGCAACCTCGCGGCGGTCCTGCACCGCGCCAGCCGCTGGGTCGCGAAGGTGATGTGATCGAAGGCGAATTCGAACACCGCGACACCAAGTAACGTCAGCATCGACACGGCACCTTCGGGTGCCGTGTTCGTTTGTGGGGCGAATTCATGCAATGTGCGTGAAAATTTTTTAGCCCCCGCCCTTGTAATAAGCTTATGCGCCCTTATGTATCGGTCACCGAAAGGTTTCCGACATTTTGAGTCGGACAGACTTCCGCGGTTCGCTCGACGAGCCGCAACCGGCGCAGGCCGGATTCGTTAAACCCGCCGGGACTACACCGGCCGATGAAAACCACAATTAGGAGAGATCGACAATGAAGCTTCGTCCTCTGCATGACCGCGTCGTTATCCGTCGCAGCGAAGAAGAAAAGAAAACCGCTGGCGGTATCGTCCTGCCAGGTTCGGCTGCTGAAAAAGCCAACCACGGTGTGATCGTCGCTGCAGGCCCAGGCAAGACTCTGGAAAACGGTGAAGTGCGTGCGCTGGCCGTTAAAGTCGGCGACAAGGTTGTGTTCGGTCCTTACTCCGGCAGCAACACTGTGAAAGTCGACGGCGAAGACCTGCTGGTAATGGCTGAGAACGAGATTCTCGCTGTACTGGAAGGCTGATTTCCCGCTCATTTTCCCGCTACTACAAAGTATTTAAGGAATATCGATCATGGCTGCTAAAGAAGTTAAATTCGGCGATTCCGCCCGCAAGAAAATGCTGGTTGGCGTAAACGTCCTGGCTGACGCGGTAAAAGCGACCCTGGGCCCGAAAGGCCGTAACGTGATCCTCGAGAAGAGCTTCGGCGCTCCGACCATCACCAAGGACGGCGTTTCCGTCGCCAAGGAAATCGAACTCGAAGACCGTTTCGAAAACATGGGCGCGCAGCTGGTCAAAGACGTTGCCTCCCGTGCCAACGATGACGCTGGTGACGGTACTACCACCGCTACCGTTCTGGCTCAGTCGATCGTCAACGAAGGCCTGAAAGCCGTCGCTGCCGGCATGAACCCGATGGACCTGAAGCGCGGTATCGACAAAGCGACCATCGCTATCGTCAAAGAACTGAAAGCCCTGTCCAAGCCATGCGCTGACACCAAGGCTATCGCTCAGGTAGGCACCATCTCCGCCAACTCCGACAACTCCATCGGCGACATCATTGCCGAAGCCATGGAAAAAGTCGGCAAAGAAGGCGTGATCACCGTTGAAGAAGGCTCGGGCCTGGAAAACGAACTGTCGGTTGTAGAAGGCATGCAGTTCGACCGTGGCTACCTGTCCCCGTACTTCGTCAACAAGCCGGACACCATGGTTGCCGAGCTGGAAGGCGCGCTGATCCTGCTGGTCGACAAGAAAATCTCGAACATCCGCGAAATGCTGCCAGTACTGGAAGCCGTTGCCAAAGCTGGCCGTCCACTGCTGATCGTTGCCGAAGACGTTGAAGGCGAAGCCCTGGCGACTCTGGTCGTGAACAACATGCGTGGCATCGTTAAAGTCGCAGCCGTCAAGGCTCCAGGCTTCGGCGACCGTCGCAAGGCCATGCTGCAGGACATCGCCGTTCTGACCGGCGGTACCGTTATCTCCGAAGAGATCGGCCTGAGCCTGGAAAGCACCACCCTGGAACACCTGGGTAGCGCCAAGCGCGTGACCCTGTCCAAGGAAAACACCATCATCGTTGACGGTGCTGGCGTTCAAGGCGACATCGAAGCCCGTATCGCTCAGATCCGTGCCCAGGTTGCCGAGACTTCCTCGGACTACGACCGTGAAAAACTGCAAGAGCGTCTGGCCAAGCTGTCCGGCGGCGTTGCAGTGATCAAGGTTGGCGCCGGTTCCGAAGTTGAAATGAAAGAGAAGAAAGCCCGCGTTGAAGACGCCCTGCACGCAACCCGCGCAGCCGTTGAAGAAGGCGTGGTACCTGGCGGTGGCGTTGCGCTGATCCGCGCTCTGGAAGCCCTGACCGAACTGAAAGGCGACAACGCTGACCAGAACGTCGGTATCGCTGTACTGCGTCGCGCTGTTGAAGCGCCGCTGCGCCAGATCGTTGCCAACTCCGGCGACGAGCCAAGCGTGGTTGTCGACAAGGTCAAGAACGGCGAAGGCAGCTTCGGCTACAACGCTGCTACCGGCGAATACGGCGACATGATCGAAATGGGCATCCTGGACCCAACCAAGGTAACCCGTTCGGCTCTGCAAGCTGCAGCCTCCATCGGCGGTCTGATCCTGACCACCGAAGCTGCTGTTGCTGACGCACCGAAGAAAGAAGGTGCAGCTGGCGGCGGTATGCCAGACATGGGCGGCATGGGTGGCATGGGCGGCATGATGTAAGCCAGCCTTACCCCTGTAACGAAAAACCCCGTCTGCGAGAGCAGACGGGGTTTTTTATTGCCCGCGTTTCAGAGTTTCAGACGTTGACCGGACGGGCCTGCGTGTTTGTTTCAGCCTTGACTGCCGGGCGATACAAAACCCAGTAATACGAGCCCAGACAGATCAGCCAGCAGAAGATCGCCGTCCACACATTGTGGGAGAAGAAGTGCGCGCCCTGCATCATCCGGCTGATCGAAAACACCGAACCCAGCGCAAAGGCGAAGATGAACGCCTGACGGGCCAGCCGTGGGCGACGGTCACGCAGCACGAAGAACAGCGCAAACAAGGTAAAACCGGTGGCCGCATGACCACCCGGCCAGCAACGACCGGGCTTGTCGGTCGGCGGGCGATGATCCAGCAGTTTGCTGTAGGTTTCGTGGCCGCCGAACTGTTCGAGACTCCATGGACATTGCACCGCTGTCACCGCTTTCACCGGCGTGACAAACGAGGTGGCCAGACCCAGCGACAACACCAGACAGCCCAGCTCACGCTTGAACGGTTTGAGCCGATCGATGAAAAACGCGCCGATGAACCCGAGGATGGCAAACACCGAAAAGGCGATCACCACTTGTTTGGCGCGGTCGTGGAGGATGTCCTCGAGGAAGTAACTGTGCCGGCCGATGAAGTCGCCCGCGACCGGATCGTAAAACAGCCGGGCCAGATCCATGTCCAGATCGGTCAGCTCCAACAAAACCAGAATGAGGGCCGCGACGGCGGGAATGCCCAGGCAAAGCCATACATTCAAAGGCCTTGAAGCAGGGCGGGCAGAGATCGAAACCATGGCAATTCCTTCATCGGTAAGGTCTTCAAAGAAGCACAACCGCGTGAGTCTGCGCCCGGTTCTGTCGGCGATTTGTCGGCCGCTCGTGAAAAACTCGTCAAGTCCGGCGATCCGTGCAATTAAGTCAAATCAACCCACCCGGCGCCTAGCCGTGAGCCACACTTGGCCGTAAGCTGCGCGGGCCAAGACGGCCGTTACTGTGTACGTAGGAGGTGCCCATGCGAATTCTATTGGTCGAAGACAACCGCGATATCCTGGCCAATCTGGCCGATTACCTGGGGCTCAAAGGCTATACCGTCGATTGCGCCCAGGACGGTCTGTCGGGCCTGCATCTGGCCGCCACCGAGCATTACGACCTGATCGTGCTCGACATCATGCTGCCGGGCATTGACGGCTACACCCTGTGCAAGCGCCTGCGCGAAGACGCTCGTCGCGATACGCCGGTGATCATGCTCACCGCGCGCGATCAACTCGATGACCGCTTGCAGGGCTTCAAGTCCGGGGCCGACGATTACCTGGTCAAGCCGTTCGCGCTGTCGGAACTGGCGGCCCGGGTTGAAGCCGTGATGCGTCGCACCCAGGGCGGCGGTCGACGTGCCCTGCAGGTCGGCGATCTGAGCTACGACCTCGATACCCTCGAAGTGACCCGCGAAGGCAAATTGCTCAAGCTCAATCCGGTCGGCCTCAAACTGCTGGCGGTGCTGATGCAAAAGAGCCCGCATGTCCTGCGTCGGGAAATTCTTGAAGAAGCGCTGTGGGGCGATGACTGCCCGGACAGCGACAGCCTGCGCAGCCATGTCCACCAATTGCGTCAGGTGATCGACAAACCATTCGCCAAGCCATTGCTGCACACCGTGCACGGCGTGGGTTACCGCCTGGCCGAGGGCCGCGATGGAGTTTAAGCAAAGCCTTGCCCAGCGGATCATCATCGCCTTTGCGCTGATGAGTGCGCTGGTGGCCGGGGCGTTTGCGATGGGCATCGTCGCGACCGTGCACCTGGTCGAGGAAAAACTGATTTCCGCCGGGCTGGGCGGGGATCTGCAACGCCTGCTGTTGATGGACAACGTCTCGGACTGGAGCCATCGGCCGGAGCCGGATCAGCTGTTCTACTTCAGCGGCGGGCCGGGCGATTTCGAGTTGCCCAAGGACCTGCGGCACCTGGATTCGGGTTTCCATGAAGTCTTTCGCGAGCAGCTGTCGTACCACGCGATGGTCGAGGTGGTCGACGGTCGCCGCTATGTGCTGCTGCAGGATCAAAGCGATTTCGAAGAACGCGAGCGCGTGCTGTTCGCCGTGGTGCTGGTGGGCTTCGTCCTCAGTCTGGCGCTGGCGGTGTTCCTCGGCTGGGTGCTGGCGCGCAAGGTGATGGCCCCGGTGGTGCGTCTTGCCCGCCAGGTACGCCATCGCGACCAGTTGCTCGGGCTGGCGCCTCCACTGGCGCCGGACTACGCGGCAGACGAGGTGGGCGAACTGGCGGTGGCGTTCGACGCTACGCTCGGGCGCCTGCGTCAGGCGCTGACGCGGGAGCGGCTGTTCACCAGCGACGTCAGCCACGAGTTGCGTACACCGCTGATGGTGTTGGCCAGCTCTTGTGAACTGTTGCTGGAAAATCCGGGTATCGATCAGCGCGGCAAGGCCCAGGTTCAGCGCATTGCGCGAGCCAGTGAGGAGATGCGCGAGCTGGTGCAGACCTTCCTGATGCTCGCCCGTGCCCAGCGCGAAGACGCAGGCGCTGCCCCTCGGCACACCCTCGCGCAGGTGGCTGACAGCTTGCTTTGCCTGTGGCGCGAGCCTATCGAGTCCAAAGGCTTGCAGCTGATTTTCGAACCGGGCAACCCGCCCGACACTCGTTATAACGCGACGCTGCTCAATGCAGTGATGGGCAACCTGCTGCGTAACGCCTTGCACTATACGGAGCAGGGGTTTATTCGCCTGACGCTCAATGAGAACGGTTTTGTGGTCGAGGATTCGGGCGTGGGCATTCCCGAGGAAAAACGCGAAGCCATGTTCCAGCCGTTTGTGCGCGGCAACGAAAAGCGCGGCGAGGGGCTTGGATTGGGCTTGTCGCTGGTTCAGCGCATTTGTGAGAACGAAGGCTGGAGCGTCACGTTGAGCACGATGGAACCCAATGGCTGCCGTTTCGAGGTCGATCTGGGCAAGCGCTGAAGATCAGCCGGTTGAAAAGGGTACTCCCGCCAACCTGTCTAATTCCTGTATAACCTTGAAATAGTTTGCCGATTTACATGACGTTTTTTTCACAAAGGGATGACCTGACGCTGACACGCCGCTGCTTAAGGTGGCGTCATCAGTAATTCAGGAGTCCTGGTGATGGCCGGCCCGATCAAACTCGATTTTTCCGAAAAGTACGACGACAACCATGCGCAGAAATACCTGCGTAAACACCAGGACGGTCTGGGGCGTCGTTTGTCCAACTGGCGGGATCAGCAGTTGGCCCGCAAGGCGTTGACCCTCGTTGGTGAGCCGGGACTGGTGCTCGACCTGCCATGCGGCGCAGGACGTTTCTGGCCATTGCTGGCGGAAAAGCCCAATCGGGTGATCATCGGAGCGGACAACTCCGAGTCGATGATCAAGACCGCCATGCAGGCGCAACCGGCAGATGTGGTGAAACGGGTACAACCCTTGCACACGTCTGCGTTCGACATTGCCTTGCCTGATAACGCCGTCGACAGCATTTTCTGCATGCGACTGCTGCATCACATCGGCGAAGCCGAGCACCGCCGGGCGATTCTGCGTGAGTTCGAGCGTGTCACCCGGGACAGCGTGATCATTTCGCTGTGGGTGGACGGCAATTTCAAGGCCTGGAAACGCAAACGCGCCGAGCAAAAGCGTGGCCAGGAGGGTTACCAGAACCGGTTTGTGTTACCGGCCGCAACAGTTGAAAAGGAATTCGAAGAGGCAGGATTCCGGATCCAGGAACAACTGGACTTTATTCCGCTCTATGCCATGTGGCGAGTTTACGTATTACGCAAGAGGTAAGAGGATGGCAGTGCAATTTGCAGCAGAAGCGGAAGTCGCTCCCGAGGATCGCTTCGACTACTACTGGAACCAGCGTGGTGAATGGGTCGAGGAACCCAATGTGCGCCGTGGTGGCGAAAGTGGTGTGCAACGAGTCAAGGGGCGCGATGGCCAGCTGCTGTATGCCAAACGCCAGACCGGACATATCTATCGCAGCTGGCGGCATCCGTTCGGACGTCCGACCGTATTGCGCGAGCTGGATGCATTGACCGGGGTTTCACGTCTCGGTGTCCGGGTGCCCGAAATTGTGTTCTGCGGTGCCCAGCCAGATCCAGAATTCAAGTGGCGTGCACTGTTGGTGACCAAATCGCTCGATGGCTTTCAGGAGCTTGAGCATTGGGAAGCCGGCGGCGGCCGCGAGCAGTATGGCGAAGCTGTCTATGAGCGCGTGCTCAAGGACCTCGCCGAAAACCTGGCGCGCATGCACAAGGGCCGTTGGCAGCACAGCTGCATCTACATCAAGCACGTGTTTGTGCGGGTGGCGGGCGAAGGTGAATCGGCCAAGGTCGAAGTCGCCCTGATCGATCTGGAAAAATGCCGTCAGCGTCTGACCGCTCATCGCGCGGCCGCCCATGACATGAAGCAATTGCGCCGCCACTCGTCGTTCAGCGCGACAGACTGGAAAAAACTCGTCTACTTTTATGAGACGGCGTTTGGCAGCGCTATCAAAGGTTTATAGCGATGAAACTAGAAATTGCTCGAGGTTTGTTTCTGGTAGGAGCCTTGGCAGTTGCATCATTGGCGGTGGCGGCCTGGGAACAGCCACGCATGCAGGTGATCGGCGCCTCGGCGAGCGACCCGCATTGCCCGATGCCACGGGTGGCGAAAGCCGCCGTGGCCACACAACCCGATCATGATCTTTTGCTGTTCATGTTCGGACTTTCTCAAGGGATGAGGCCGCAGAGTTGAATCGATTGAAATCTCTTTCTACAAGAGCCAAAGGCCTCGCTGATGCGAGGCCTTTTTTATTGCGCCATGGCTTTTTTTACTGCGTCATGCCTTGGGATCGGGTTTCGCCAGCACGGTGTAAACGCACGGCAGGACAAACAGCGTAAACAATGTCCCGATCGACATCCCCGTGGCAATCACCGTCCCGATGTCGAAACGGCTGACCGCCCCGGCGCCGGTAGCCACGATCAGCGGCACCATGCCGAAGACCATCGCCGCGGTGGTCATCAACACCGGGCGCAGGCGAATCGCTGCCGCTTCCTCCACCGCCTCACGGGGTGTCAGGCCCTTTTCCTTGCGTAACTGGTTGGCGAACTCGACGATCAGGATCCCGTGCTTGCTGATCAGCCCGATCAGTGTCACCAGCCCGACCTGGGTGTAGATGTTCATGCTCGACCAGCCGAGGAACAACGGAATCAGCGCCCCGCAGATCGACAACGGCACGGTCACCAGAATCACCAGCGGGTCGCGGAAGCTCTCGAACTGCGCCGCCAGCACCAGGAAAATGATCGCCAGCGCCAGCGCGAAGGTTACCCACAGTGCGCTGCCTTCCTGGACGAACTGTCGCGATGCGCCGCCGTAATCGAAGGCAAACCCGGCCGGAGCTTCTTCCCGGGCGATCTGCAACACGCTGTCGATGGCTTCGCCCATGCTCACCAGCGGGAACCCGGACAGCTTGGCCGCGTTGAGCTGCTGGAACTGGTTGAGCTGTCGCGGTCGCGCGCGGTCGGTCACGGTGATCAGGGTCGACAGCGGCAGCAGTTCGCCCTGGGTGTTTTTCACGTAGTAATTGTTCAGCCAGTCCGGGTTATCGCGGTAGGCCCGTTCGACCTGGGCGATGACTTTGTAGCTGCGGCCTTCGATGGTGAACCGGTTGATCTCGGCTTCGCCCAGCAGGGTGGCGAGGGTGCCGCCCAGATCCTGCATCGACACGCCCATCTGCGCAGCTTTGGCGCGGTCGATGTCGACCACCACTTCGGGTTTGTCGAAAGCCAGGTCGAGGTCGACGAAGGCGAACTTGCCTGACTCCATGGCGCGCTTCTTGATCCGGTCGGCCACTTGCAGCAACAGCTCGTAGTCATTGGCGGTGTTGATCACGAACTCGAATGGCAGGCCCTCGCCTGTGCCGGGCAGCGATGGCAGGTTGAAACCGAAGATCTGCAGGCCCGGAATGCCCTCGAGTCTGCCCTGCACCTCGGGGAGGATTTCCATTTGCGTGCGGCTGCGCTCGTTCCACGGCTTGAGCAGGAAACCGCCGATGCCGCTCTGCACACCGTTGTAGCCGTTGATCTGGAACGAAGAGTAGTACTCCGGGAACTCCTTGAAGATCTTGATGAACTCGTCGGTGTAAGTGTTCAGGTAATCGAGGTTGGTCGGCTGCGGGGCGTTGGCCATCATGAAGATGATGCCCTGGTCTTCGTCCGGTGCCAGTTCCGACTTGGTGAACTTGAGCAGCACCGGAATCAGGCACAGCACGATCACCGCAAACACCAGCACCACCGGCCGGGTATTGAGCGTGCCGTGCAGCATGCTCTGATAGCGACGCTTGAGGCTGTCGAAGATCCGGTCAAGGCGATGGGCCAGGCCCGTGGGGTTTTCGTCGTGGCGCAGCAGCACGGCACACATCATTGGCGACAGGGTCAGGGCAACGACGCCGGAGATCACCACCGCCCCGGCCAGGGTCAACGCAAACTCCTTGAACAGTGCCCCGGTCAGCCCGGTCAGGAAACCGATCGGTGCGTACACCGCCGCCAAGGTGATGGTCATTGACACCACCGGCATGGCGATTTCCCGGGCACCTTCGAGCGCGGCCTCCATTGGTGTCTTGCCTTCCTCGATGTGCCGGTGGATGTTTTCCACCACCACAATCGCGTCGTCGACCACCAGCCCGATGGCCAGCACCATCGCCAGCAGTGTCAGCAGGTTGATCGAGTAGCCCATCATCTGCATGAAGAACATCACGCCGATCATCGACAGCGGAATGGTCACCACCGGAATGACCACTGAACGCAGGGCACCGAGGAACAGGAACACCACCACGATCACGATCAGCACCGCCTCGAACAGCGTTTTCACCACTTCGTCGATGGAGGCCTGGATGAACAGCGTGGCGTCGTAGGCGATCTCGCTCTTGAGGTTGGGCGGCAGCTGGGCTTCCAGCTCCGGCATGATCTTGCGCACTTCCTTGATCACTTCCAGCGGGTTGGCGCCGGGCGTGGCCTTGATCCCGATGTACACCGAGGGCGTGCCGCCGAACGAACTGATCGAGTTGTAGTTTTCCGCACCCATCTCGACCCGTGCCACATCGCTGAGCAACACCCGGCTGTCACCGCTGACCTTGAGCGGGATCTTGCCGAAGGCTTCGGCGGACTTCAGTTCGGTGTTGGCATTGATGCTGGTGACCACGTACTCACCTTTCACTTCGCCGGCGGCGGAGAGGAAGTTGTACTGGCGCACCGCGTTGGTCACGTCGCTGGCGCTGAGGCCGAAACCAGCGAGTTTCACCGGGTCGATCCACAGGCGCATGGCGAACACCTGGTTGCCGAGAATCTCCGCCTCGGCCATGCCCGGCAGGGTCGCCAGTTTCGGCTGGATCACCCGTGACAGATAGTCGGTGATCTGAGGGTTGTTCAGCTCCTTGCTGAAGAAGCTGATGTACATCAGCGCCGAGGCGTCGGCGGCTTCCTTGCTCAGCACCGGATCCTCGGCGTCCTGAGGCAGTTTGTTCTTCACCTCGTTGGCCTTGGCCAGCAGTTCGGTGAACAAACGGTCGCTGTTGGAGCCGATACGCGCGTAGATCGAAATCACCGAGAAGTTCTGGCGACTGACCGAGGTCATGTAGTCGATGCCCTCGGCGCTGGCCAGGCTCTGTTGCATCGGCTGGGTGATGTAGCCCTGGATGGTTTCGGCGTTGGCCCCGGGGTACGCGGTGGTCACCGTGATCAGGGCGTTTTCCATTTGCGGATACTGGCGCAGCGGCAGCTTGCTCCAGGCCTGGAAGCCCAGCAGCACAATCAGCAGGCTGACCACGGTGGCGAGCACCGGGCGGCGGATGAACGGATCGGTAAAAGCCATGGGGTTTCCTTGATCAGTCGGCGCGGGGCGGACTGTTCTGCTCGCCGAGGGTCTTGTCGTCGCTGATGGCAATGTGGGCGCCGTTGTCCAGTTTGATCTGGCCGGCCGTCACCACCTGTTCGCCGCTCTGCACGCCCTTGCTGATCATCACCTGGCCATCGCGGCGTTCGCCGGTCTCGACGAACCGACGCTCGGCGATCAGCACAGGCTGGCCCTTGTCGTCCTTTTCGACGGAGCCGTCTTCGGCTTTCTTCTGGGTGACCACGTACGTCGAGTTGCCGTAGAGGGTGTAGGTGATCGCGCTTTCCGGGACCACGATGTGTTTCTGCGGATCCGGCAGCAGCACCTCGATACTGGTGAACATGCCCGGCAGCAACTTGCCGTCGGGGTTGGCCAGGGTGGCGCGCACCAGAATGTTACGGGTGGTGCTTTCGACGATCGGGTTGATCGCGGTAATGGCGCCGGTGAAGCTCTGGCCGGGGTACGCCGCGACCGTGATCTGTACCGGCTGACCGATGGCCAGTTTCGGCACCGACTGTTCGGGCACGTAGAAGTCGGCGTAGAGGCTGCTCAGATCCTGCAGGGTGGCGATCTTGGTGCCGCTGGCGAGGTAGTCGCCGATGTCCACGAGGCGGATGCCGATGGTGCCGCTGAAGGGCGCGACGATGCGTTTTTTCGCCAGCGCCGCATTGAGTTGATTGACCGTGGCCTTGTTCTTTTGCAGCTGCGCCGAGAGCCGGTCGAACTCGCCTTTGGAGATGGCGCTGCTGCCGACGAGCTGGCTGCCGCGACCGTAATCCAGCTGTGCGAGGCCGAGATCGGCCTTGGCGGTTTCGAGGAAGGCGGCTTCGACGGCGCTGTCCAGTTGCAGCAAGGGCTGGCCGGCCTTGACCTTCTGCCCCGATTCGAACTTCAGCTCGGTGACGGTGCCGGCGTTCTCCAGACTCAGGTCGACGCCTTGCAGCGCCTTCAGCGTGCCGACGGTGGGCAGACGCATCTGCCACGGGCGCTCGACGGCCGTGGCCACGGCGACGCTGATCGGCGGCTTCGGCTTGGAAAAGCCCTGGATCATCGTATAGATCGAGAAGGCCTTGTAACCGGCGAGAAGCAGAACGATCAGCAGTACAACACCCAACATGATCAGCATGCGGCGACGCAGCATATTTCCAGTTCCTTGGAGAAAATCAGGCGAGACAGGCGGGCACATTACCCCGAGTCCGGCAGGGATTCCAACTGCCAGTTTTTACCGGGTGTAAGGGAAGAAGGTGGAGGAAAGCGGGGCCGCCGACCGAACGGTCGGCGGCGAATTTCAGGCCATCAGATGAAGATGGTTGTCCCAGAGCCCTGCGGGCAAATCCAGCGGTTTGGCCAGCAGATCGTCCTGGCGGCAATCGTAGTAGCGGCAACGTCCCTGACCGGAGGTCACGACAAACCCGTCCTTCACCGCACCGACGCCGGCGCAGTCGGGCAACGGGGCGTCGAGGCGCACTTCGCCGCTGTCCAGGTCCCAGATGAAGAAGCGGTTGCCGCGCGGTGCGGTCAGTGCCACCAGACGCAGGTCGCTGTGTACGGCGACGCTGGCGGTGTAATGACCCATCGACTGCAACTGATGCTCCGGCACCGGGAACGCTACGAATGGCTGGCCGGGACGTTTGATCGCCAGCAGCTCCGAGCGCTCGTGGGAAGGCCCCATGAATTGCTGGCCGGCGACGATGGTGCCGTCGCTGGCGATCCCCAGGTGGCGCACGCTGTTCATCTGCTGGGCGAGGGTTTCCTTGCTCAGCAGGGTGCCATCGCGCTGCATCAGCACCAGGCTTGGTTCCATGGCGTCGAGGTTCATGTCGACCCGGCTTTCGGCCTCGGTGCGGATGCCGCCATTGGCCACCACCAGGGTTTCACCGTCGGGCATCCACGACACCTGATGCGGGCCGAGACCGTGGGTGGAGATCTCGCCGCTGTGCACCAGCCGTTCGCCTTCGAATTTGTACACCCCGAGCAGGCCTCGGCCCGGATCGGTGGTGTCGTTTTCGGTGGCGTACAGGTAGTCGCCACTGTGGTGGATCACCGCATGTCCGTAGAAATGCCGGTTCGGCTGCGACGTCACGGTTTGCAGCAATGCACCGTTGCGCAGGTCGATCAGGTAGCTCTCGGTGCCCGGCCGGCGGGCGACGAACAGCGCGATCGGAAGCGTTGGGTGATTGATGATGTCGTGGCAGCGCTGGCCGACTTCGGTGGCAAACACCTGGGTGCCATCCAGCCGATAGCCGACGGCGTAATGTTTGCCGTCGGTGTCGTCCCGTGCCGACAACAGCAGCGGGCTTTGGTCCTTGCGTTTGAACAGCGTCCAGCCGCCCAGTGTCACTGCTCCCAGCAGCAAACTACCTAAAGTCAGAGCCTGGCGTCGCAGCATGGCACGTGCCCTCATCAGTCACCGTCGTTGGCGTTGAAGCCCAGTTGAATGCCCAGCGCCTTGGCCAGCTCGCCTTCGTGCAGGCGGTGGACGACGTTGAGGCTGTCGTAGATGTCGTTGAGCTGCTGGCGACCGGCGTCATCGTTGAGCATTTCAGTCAGCGAGCGCTGAGTGCTGCCGAACAGTTTGAGCGACGCCGCGTAGGCTGCATCGATCTTGTCCGCCAGCGGCTTTTGCTCGGCCGGCAACAAGCCGCGCAGGCCTTTGTTGTCGACGCCTTCCCAGACAGTTTTGGCCGCTGCGAGGCTGGCTTCCAGCGACTCCATGGACGACTGGCTGCGCCATGCATCAGCCTGGAACGGCTGAGGCACGCCCTTGCTTTGACGGCCCATCGGTGTGCCGAGTTTTTTCTTCAGGGTGTCGAGGGCGGTGACCTGTACCCGCAGCAGATCGGCGATCGCTTCGTGGGAGTCGGCGTAGCGCTGGTTCGGGAACTTGCTCATCTGCGCGAGCATGCCGTCGGTGTTGTTCCAGCTGCTGAGAATCTCTTCGGCCAGTTGTTTCTGACGCTCGCCGATGGCCACCAGCAGTGGGCAGTACTTGGCTTTCTGCGCGTCGTTGGCGACGTCAGGCTTGGCGTCGAACAGGATGTACTCGTAAGCGGACAGGCCTTGAACCACGACGCTGGACTTGGCCAGTGCGGCGGCATCGATCTGCGGCTGCGCGGTGACCAGTTGCTCGACCTGACGGCCAACCAGGTTTTTCTTGTCCGGCCAGAACTGCACCTGCCACGAACGATTGCCCTCGGCCAGCGGGCCGATCAGCAGCGGTTGCAACTCGGCCCAGGCTTTCTGCGCGTGCAGGAAGTCGGCGCGGGCAGTGTCCAGCGACTCTTTGCCCTGGCAGTAGGCGAGGGCGCTGACGGCCAGTTGCTTGTCGGCTTCGACCCAGCGGGTGTAGGTCGGCAGGATCACCGATTTGGCGATGGCCGCCGAGGTGACGGCTTGCGGATCCTGCGGCGAGCACGCGCCGAGGGCCAGTGCGGCAAGGCTGGTGAACAACAGCTTGGGACGGAACATGTCGGGCTCCCGATTCTTTTAAGTGTTTAAAGTGAGTTCAAGAACGCCAGCAGCGCGGCACGCTGCTCGGCGTTGAAAGACAAAACCTGTTGCTGCGCTGCCTTCGCTTCGCCGCCGTGCCAGAGCACGGCTTCGAGCAGGTTGCGGGCGCGGCCGTCATGCAGAAACTGGGTGTGGCCGCTGACCGCCTGCGTCAGGCCGATGCCCCACAGCGGCGGGGTGCGCCAGTCGCGGCCGGAGGCCTGGAATTCAGTGCGGTTGTCCGCCAGACCTTCGCCCATGTCGTGCAGCAGCAGATCGCTGTACGGGCGAATCACTTGATTGGCCAGTTCAGGTTCGGCCGCGTTGGCGGCGGTGGTGTATTTCGGTGTGTGACAGGACTGGCAACCCGCCTGGAAAAACAGATTCTTGCCGGCCAGCACTTGCGCATCGTTGACCCCACGGCGGGCGGGAACGGCGAGGTTGCGGCTGTAGAACAGCACCAGGCGCAGGATGTTGTCGCTGACTTCCGGTCCGCCGTCCGGGCCATTGCCGTTCGGCGCCTGTTTGCAGGCGGTTTGCGCGTTGGTGCAGTCATCAAACGGTCTCAGGCTAGTCGTGAGGCCCATATCACCAGAAAACGCGTGAACATTTTGTTGATTGAGGTTCGGCTGGCCGGCTTTCCAGCCAAATCGGCCCATGACGGTCTTTTGCTGCTCATCGTCCCAGACCCGGTTTGGCCGGCCGTTGATGCCGTTGTTTTCTTTGGCCTGCGCGGCGGCGTTGGCGAGGATCGCTTCTTCCGGGATCGCTTCGAGCAGGCCCAGGCCGATCATCGGCGGCGCAACGCGGGCCGAGAAACGTGTGTCCGGGTGCATCGGGCCGTAGCCGAGCTGGGTGATCTGCAAGACTGGTTTACGCAGCTCGACCTCGGTGCCGTCCTTGAAGCGGACCGGCACCGGCGTGTAATCGACCCGCACCTTGCCTTCCGGCGCGACGCCGGGGACGGCCATGTCCTGGAACTGGCCGCCGTAGACCGGCTCCGGCACCACGCCCACCTGTTCGATGACCTTGGCATAGGCCGGCGAATCGGGAATCGACAGGCGCACCAACATCGACACCGCGTTGGCCGCGTCCGGAGTCGGTGGATGGCCGCGGCCGTCCTTGATGTGGCAGTTCTGGCAGGCGTTGGTGTTGAACAGCGGGCCGAGGCCATCGCGGGCGGTGGTGGTCGACGGCGCGATCACCCACGGGCTGCGAAAGAAACTGTTGCCTACGCTGAAGTCCACTCGCCGCGACGGTGGCAGATTGGCGGACGGCAGGGAAAACGCGTTCTGATCGCTCTTGCGCACGGTCGCCGCGCCGCCGGAACGAGCCTCACCCGGCTCGGCCTTGGTGAAACGCGGGGCGTCATCGCAGGCACTCAGGCCCAGGGCCAGAAACAGTGCGGACAAGCGAAGAGGCAGCGAGGGCATCAGACTTCCTGCAAGAGGGGCGAATTTAAAGGCGCAAAGTCTAACAGGGCGAGGGGGTTTGAATAAGAGGAATTATCGTTTGCTTGATGCACGTCAGGCCAGCCAGAACGAAAAAGGCGACCCGAAGGTCGCCTTTTTTAACGCGGACGCTGTGATCAGAACTCGTGATCGGCGTTGTCCGGGTTCAGGTCGCTGATGCCCAGTTTGCCGGCAGCGGCTTCGATCGAACCGGTCTGCTTGACCAGCGAAGCGATGGCGTCACGGACGATCTGGTTGCCGGCGGTGTTGCCGGCCGCGATCAACTGGTCGTAGTGCTCACCCTTGTTGGCGTGATCGACCATGACCTGGATCTTGGCTTCGGTGGCGGCCAGATCGGCTTTCAGCGCGGTGTCGGCAGCCGGATCAACCTTGGCCACCAGCGACGACAGGCTGGCGCCGGTCATTTTGGTGCCGTCGACGCGGGTGTACTCGCCCAGGTACACGTTACGAATGCCCTTGGCATCGTAGAAGTGCGAGTTGTGGGTGTTGTCGCTGAAGCAGTCCTGTTCGTCTTCCGGGGAGTTCGCCTCCAGGGACACCTTCATGCGCTCGCCGGCCAGTTCGCCCAGGGACAGGCTGCCCATGCCGAACAGCATTTTGCGCAGGCCGCTTTCAGCCGGTTCGGCTTCCAGGGTGGCGCGGTAGTTGTCGGCCACGTTCGGCTTCCAGTTGCCGACCATTTCTTCCAGGTCGCTGACCAGCAGTTGGGTCACGGCTTTCAGGTAGGCACGACGACGATCGTTGTGACCGCCGGTGGCGCCGGCGCCTTCCAGGTAGTCCGACGCAGGACGGTTGCCGGCGCCAGGGCCGGTGCCGTTCAGGTCCTGGCCCCAGAGCAGGAATTCGATGGCGTGGTAGCCGGTGGCAACGTTGGCTTCGGAGCCGCCCAGCTCGTTCAGGCTGGCGAGTTTTTCCGGGGTGATGTCCTTGACGTCGACCTTGTCTTCGCCGACCTGTACTTCGGTGTTGGCGATGATGTTGGCGGTGGCGCCGGGGTTGCCCAGTGCGTGTTCGTAGGACTTGTCGACGTAGTCGATCAGGCCTTCGTCCAGAGGCCAGGCGTTCACCTGACCTTCCCAGTCGTCGATGATGGTGTTGCCGAAGCGGAACACTTCGCTCTGCAGGTAAGGAACGCGAGCGGCAACCCAGGCAGCCTTGGCGGCTTTCAGGGTGTCGGCGTTCGGCTTGGCGAGGAACGCGTCGATGGCGGTTTGCAGGGTTTTCGCGGTGGATTCGGCATCGCTGTAAACGGCGAAGACCATGTCGGCGTAGTGCGAGACAACGGCTTTGCCGGCGGCCTCGTCGACTTTACCGGCAGCAGCAGGCGCAGCCGGTGCAGCGGTGCTCGCAGCCGGAGTCGGCGCAGGAGCGGCGGCCTTTTCTTTGTCTTTACCTTCGCCGCAACCGGCGAGGGAAATAGCGATGGCCAGCAGACTGGCGGTAGCCAGAGGCATACGAATCATGGCGAACATCCTGCTTCGGTAATTGAGTGGACAGGCGCGGGGGTGCGCAAAAGCTGCGACATAATGCAAATCTTTCGCATTATGTGTAAAGGGTTGTAGCTGGAAATATTTCCTATTTGCGCGGGGTTTGCGCTGGATCAACAGCGTAGACCACGCCCGGCGGATCAAGGGCTTTGCCGGGCTTCGCAGGGAGATTTCAGAGGATGGCCGCGTTGCTGCGCTGGGCCTGCTTGAGATAAACGCTCAGCTCGCGCGCCGGCAGCGGTTTGCTGTAGTGGTAACCCTGACCTTCGTGGCAGCCTTCGGAGATGATGTAGGTTTCCTGTTCGGCGGTTTCCACGCCCTCGGCGATCACCTGCATGCCCAGGCTCTTGCCCAGTTGAATGATGGCGCGAACGATGGTCGCGTCATCGTCGTCATCCAGCAGGTCCTGGACGAAGCTCTTGTCGATCTTGATCTTGTCCAGCGGCAGACTCTTGAGATAACTCAGTGAGGAGTAGCCGGTGCCGAAGTCGTCGATGGCGATCAGTGCGCCGGAGCGGCGCAGGCTCAGCAGGTGCTGGGCGGCGGTGCTGATGTCTTCCATCAGGCCGGTTTCGGTGACTTCCAGCTCCAGGCTCCGCGGTGGCAGGCGGTACATCTGCAACAGGTTATTGACCACCCGCGGCAGTTCGGCGTGGTGCAGTTGCACGGTGGACAGGTTGACCGCCATGCGCAGATCGACGAAGCCCTGATCGTGCCAGTCGCGCAGTTGCTTGCAGGCCTGATCCAGCACCCATTCGCCGATGGCGATGATGGTGCCGTTCTGCTCGGCCAGCGGGATGAACAGGTCCGGCGGCACCAGACCGTGTTCCGGATGTTGCCAGCGGATCAATGCCTCGACCCCGACCACGCGATGATCGCGGTAGCTGATCTGCGGCTGATAGACGAGGTAGAACTGATCGCGCAGCAAGGCGTCGCGCAGGTCTTTTTCCAGTTCGCGGCGGCGGCGCATCTCGCTGTCGACGCTGGCGATGTAGAACTGATAGCGGTTGCGCGAGCGAGTCTTGGCCAGGGTCATGGTCTGCTCGGCCTTCTGCAACAGCTTCTCGGTGCTGTCGCCATCCTCCGGGAACAGGGTGATGCCGATGGTCGCGCGCAGACGGATTTCCTGATGATCGAGGGCGAACGGCGCTTCCAGGTCATCGAGAATGCTTTGCGCCAGTTCCGCCGCTTCGTAAGGCTGTTCGATATCGGCCTGCACCAGCGCGAACTGGTCACCGCCGAGACGGGCGAGGGCGCCGAGGCGACCGCTGTGGGCGCGCAGCCGGTCGGCGAGTGCCAGCAACAACTGGTCGCCGGTCTGGTAGCTGAACTGTTCGTTGATGCCTTTGAAATCATCCAGCCCGACACACAACACCGCAACCCGGCGTTGCAGCTTGCCGGCATCCACCAGAATCTTGTCCAGTTGCTGCTGCAATTGCTGGCGGTTCGGCAGGCCGGTGAGGAAGTCGTACTGGGCCATGCGCAACAGGCTGTTTTCCGCTTCGTGGCGCAGGTGGGTGTTGCGCTCGATGGATTCGAGCAACTGGTTGGCGGTGTTGATCCAGATACCGAGTTCGTTTTTTTCGTGACCCTTGAGCTGCGGAATCTTGTGTTCGCTGGGGCGGTCCGGGTTGATCTCGGTGAGGTGTTCGATGATCCGCGACAGCGGTTTGGTCAACAGCCAGTGATAGACCAGGTACAGCACCAGGCCCATGGCCAAAGCGCGTAACACGCCGGAAATGAAGATGATCACCGAGCTGACGATGAACCCCTGCCCGTAGGTGGCGGTGTCGAGGGTGATGCTCAGGTCGCCGTAATATTCGCTGTACGGTCCGCGTCCCACCAGTTGGGTGGTGAACGTGCGCTCCTGGCCGAGGATCAGGTCGGTCAGCCAGCGGCTGTTGGAATGCTGCAGCTCACGCGACTTTTGCGCGAGCATCGCTTCGTTGGGATGGCCGATGGAGGCCTGGCGCACGGCGTCGTCCTGGAACAGGCCTTCGATCACCTGCATGCCCATCTCCCGGTCCAGGCTGTAGACCGCCTGGGTAGAGGGGTCGCGGAACATGTCGAGGATGCGTTCGGCATCGCCGGCGACGGCCTGGCGTGTTTTATAGGCATCGAAAACGATCTGCGCGCAGCTCAAGACCACGCCGACGATCAATGCCGACAGGAGCACGACCCGGAGCAACTTCACCGACAAGCTGTTCTTGAGTTCCAGCTTCAAAGGGTTATTCCTTGTTCCGTGCGGGTAGCGTCAAGTTGCCATGAGTATTGGCAATCCCGTGTTGGCAGTCAAAGGGACAATCGAGCCGCGGAAAATTTGTCCGTGGCCTTGGCCGAAATGCTGCTGTCTGGAGTATTTGCCCTATTTGTACTGTGTCGGTAGTTTTGGCCTCCAACTTGAGGGGCGTCGGACAATTTTTCCTCTTTTGATGGTAGTTCGCCGTGGCTTGGGAGCAAGGCGAGAAGGGCTGCTTTGCGTGTGGGAAAAGGCCCTGTTTGTGATGGGACGCACCCACGATGATTTCTGCGGGCAGAAAAAAACCCGGCAATAGCCGGGTTTTTTGTCTGGCGTGCAGCTTAAGCGGTGAAGGTCTTGCCTTCGAACTGCTCGGCCACGAACTTCCAGTTGACCAGGTTCCAGAACGCCTCGACGTACTTAGGACGCAGGTTACGGTAGTCGATGTAGTAAGCGTGTTCCCACACGTCGCAGGTCAGCAGCGGGGTGTCGCCGCTGGTCAGCGGGTTGCCGGCGCCGATGGTGCTGGCCAGGGCCAGGGAACCGTCAGCCTTTTTCACCAGCCAGCCCCAGCCGGAACCGAAGGTGCCGATCGAGGTTTTGCTGAACTCTTCCTTGAACTTGTCGAACGAACCGAAAGCCGCGTTGATGGCTTCAGCCAGTGCGCCGGTTGGTTGACCGCCGGCGTTTGGCGCCAGGCAGTTCCAGTAGAAGGTGTGGTTCCAGACCTGAGCGGCGTTGTTGAAGATGCCGCCCGAGGAAGTCTTGACGATTTCTTCCAGGGTCTTGCCTTCGAACTCGGTGCCTGGCACCAGGTTGTTCAGGTTCACGACGTAGGTGTTGTGGTGCTTGTCGTGGTGGAATTCCAGGGTTTCCTTGGAAATGTGCGGCTGCAGGGCATCGTGTGCGTAAGGCAGCGGCGGCAATTCGAAAGCCATGATGATTCTCCTAATCAGGTCTGTTGCGGTGAGCGCAAGGCCGATCACGGGCGGCCAGAAATGCGCCGGCGAGTTTTTACTCTTTGCGGCGCAGGGTTCGGATCATAGCACCGGGGGTGCGGCTTAACCACGCAACAACTGTGTGGGATAGAGGTTCCAGAGCCTTTTGGAATATTTCAGGAAGCCAATATCAATTGCCCCGCCACCGTGAACATCATCACCGCCACCAACAGATCGAGAATCCGCCACGTACTCGGCCGTGCCAGCCACGGTGCGAGCCATGCCGCGCCGAACGCCAGGGTGAAGAACCACAGCAGCGAAGCACTCGCCGCGCCGACCACATAAGCGCCGGGCACCGATTGCTGCGCACCGAGAGAACCAATCAGCAAAACGGTGTCGAGATAGACGTGCGGGTTGAGCAGCGTCACCGCCAGTGCGCTGAGCATCACCGCCCGCAGCGAACGTACGGTCTGGTTTTCACCCTGCTGCAAACTCTGTTTCGAGAAGGCCCGGCGCAACGCCTGGCTGCCGTACCAGATCAGGAACACCGCGCCGCCCCAGCGGGCAACCGCCAGCAACGTCGGGTTCTGCGCCAGCACCGTGGCCAGACCGAACACTCCTGCCGCCACCAGCAACGCATCGCAGGCGACACACAGCGCCGCGACCGGCAGGTGATGTTCACGCCGCAAACTCTGCGCCAGGACAAAGGCATTCTGGGTGCCGATCGCCATGATCAGCCCGAACGCCACCAGCAAACCGTTGGTATAGCTTTGCCACATGACGGTTACTCCGCGTTGGCTGCGAGATCGCGCAGCACTTGCATGGCGCGTTCGGCGTCGGCCTGACCGACGAACAAATGGTCGTGGTAATAACCGGCAATCACGTTGCAGCTGATCCCGGCCTTGCCCAGTGCGGTGGCGAACGCGGCGGTCAGGCCGACGGCTTCCAGCGCCGAATGCACGTTCAAGGTGATCCAGGCCGCGACGTAGTCGAAGCTGAAACCGGCGCGCTCGGCGTGGGACCGTTCCAATATTACCGTCAGGCCTTCCTGTTCACGGAAACTGCCTACGACCTCCAGACCGCTCGGCAACTGGCCGTCGCGCAAGGTGCAGAACACGTATTCGCCGGCATTGAGCTGCGGGCTCATGCTGCGCAGCAGGGTGGTCAATGAGGTTTCGCCAGCCATGGGGGTGGTCCTTGAGAAAGAGTGCTTGCTGGCTATTCTCCCGGTTGACGCTGTATAAGAAAAACCAATAGTGCTGATCGCTCATTAGGAAAACTGATGTTCGACTACAAATTGCTTTCCGCTCTGGCCGCCGTGGTCGAGCAGGCCGGATTCGAACGGGCGGCGCAGGTGCTGGGTCTTTCGCAATCGGCGATTTCCCAGCGGATCAAACTGCTGGAAGCGCGGGTCGGCCAGCCGGTTTTGGTGCGCGGCACGCCGCCGTCGCCGACCGAGATTGGCCGACGTCTTCTCAACCATGTGCAGCAAGTGCGCCTGCTCGAGCGGGATTTGCAGACGCTGGTGCCGGCGCTGGACGAAGAAGGCCTGCCGGAGCGCCTGCGCATCGCCCTGAATGCCGACAGCCTCGCCACCTGGTGGGCCGAGGCGGTGGGCGACTTTTGCGCCGAACAACATCTATTGCTCGATCTGATCGTCGAAGACCAGACCGTCGGCCTCAAACGCATGCGCGCCGGTGAAGTGGCCGGTTGCCTGTGCGCCAGTGAGCGACCGGTGGCAGGCGCGCGCAGCGTGTTGCTCGGGGCGATGCGCTATCGAGCGCTGGCCAGTCCGGCGTTCATCGAGCGGCATTTTCCCGATGGCGTGCGGGCCGAACAATTGCCGCGCACCCCGGCGCTGGTATTTGGCCCGGACGACTTTCTGCAGCATCGATACCTCGCGTCCCTCGGCGTCGATGGCGGTTTCGAACATCACCTGTGCCCGTCGTCCGAAGGTTTTATCCGCCTGACCGAAGTCGGGCTCGGCTGGGGACTGGTGCCGGAATTGCAGGTGCGCGAGCAGCTGGAGCGCGGCTTGCTGCGCGAACTGTTGCCAGATAAACCGATCGACGTGCCCTTGTACTGGCATCATTGGCGCAATGGCGGTCAGTTGCTCGGGCTGTTGACCGAGCAATTGGTGCGCTCGTCGGCGCAATGGCTGGTGCCGTTGGACTGACGGCCAGCGTCAAGACTCACGAATCAGGCAAAACGAAAGACAGCGGAGCTCTACATGAAAATTCTGGTCACCGGCGCAAGCGGCTTCATTGGCGGACGCTTTGCGCGTTTCGCCCTGGAGCAGGGCCTGGACGTGCGGGTCAGCGGTCGCCGGGCCGAGGGTGTCGAGCATCTGGTGCGTCGCGGCGCCGAGTTCGTTCAAGGCGATTTGAGCGATCCGGATCTGGTGCGTGCGCTGTGCAGCGATGTCGAAGCCGTGGTGCATTGCGCCGGTGCGGTCGGCTTGTGGGGCCGGTATCAGGACTTCCATCAGGGCAACGTGCAAGTCACCGAAAACGTGGTCGAGGCCTGCCTGAAGCAACGGGTTCGGCGGCTGGTGCATCTGTCGTCGCCCTCGATCTACTTTGACGGTCGCGACCACCTCGGCCTGACCGAAGAACAAGTGCCCAAGCGCTTCAAACATCACTACGCTGCGACCAAATACCTGGCCGAGCAAAAGGTCTTCGGCGCCCAGGAGTTCGGCCTCGAAACCCTCGCCCTGCGCCCGCGTTTCGTCACCGGCGCCGGCGACATGAGCATCTTTCCGCGCTTGCTGAACATGCAGCGCAAGGGCCGTCTGGCAATCATCGGCAACGGTCTGAACAAGGTCGATTTCACCAGCGTGCACAACCTCAACGAAGCGTTGCTCAGCAGTCTGCTGGCCGACGCCTCCGCACTGGGCAAGGCCTACAACATCAGCAACGGCGCTCCGGTGCCGCTGTGGGATGTGGTCAATTACGTGATGCGCAAGATGGAAGTCCCACAGGTCACCAAGTACCGTTCCTACGGCTTGGCCTACAGCGTAGCGGCGCTCAACGAAGGTGTGTGCAAGCTCTGGCCCGGGCGTCCCGAGCCGACCCTGTCGCGCCTGGGCATGCAGGTGATGAACAAAAATTTCACCCTCGACATCAGTCGCGCCCGGCATTATCTGGACTACGATCCGAAAGTCAGTCTGTGGACGGCCCTCGATGAGTTCTGTGGCTGGTGGAAGGCCCAGGACATTCGTTGATACGAATCTGCCGGCCGGCACTGAACCGCGCCACGGCTTGAGGGTCAACCCCAGCGGCCGCGGGGTTTATACTTCGCCCCAATCTGCCATCACCGCGTTTCACAAAGGTTGCCTCAATGTCCATGCGTAACGATGCCCACGACGATTTCGACGATGTACCGAGCCTGCGCGCCGATACCCTCGATGACGACGATTTCCCGGCCACCGCCCGCACCACCGTGCATTCGCGCACGCCGCCGGTGGTCAAGGTCAAGGCCGCCAGCACCGGGCCGTTGTGGGCGCTGGTCGGCGCATTGTTCTTCGCCTTCATTGGTCTTGCCTGGTGGAGCTTCCAGCAGATTTCGCTGATGGAGCAGCAACTGGTGGCGACCCAGGAAAGCTTCGCGCGCATCAGTGAGGAAGCGGCGGGGCGCCTGCAGGACATTTCCGGCAAGGTCGTGGCCAGCCAGACCAACGTCACCACCGACAGCGAAGCCCTGAAACTGCAGATCAAACAGCTGCAAAGCGCGCTTCAGGATCAGAGCAAACAGCAGCAGGGCGTGGCCGGGCAGGCGACGGATCTGGACAAGCGCCTGGCGCAGATGACCGCCCAGACCACCGAACAACAGAACGCCAACACCCAGTTGCAGGCCCAGGTCAAAGCCCTGAGCGCCGAACTGGCCACGCTGAAAAGCACGCCGGCCGACACCAGTAAGCTCGACGCCCAGCTCAAGAGCTTCGATGCACAGGTGAAGGGTTTCGATGCGCAGTTCAAGAGCCTCGGTGCCGACATCACGGCCCTGAAGAAACAAAGTGGGTCGAACCCTGCAATCGATCGTCTGGAGCAGGAAATCGTCATCCTCAAAAGCGAGCAGGACAACCGTCCGGCCGCTGCGCAGGGCGGCACCAACACTGCCGAGTTCGATGCGTTCCGTGGGCAGATGACCCGCAACATCAACACCCTGCAAGCGCAGATCCAGAACCTGCAGCAGCAACTCAACGCCCGTCCGTAAGCCTCTTGTGTGGCGAGGGAATGAACGCCCTCGCCACAGCAACATTCAGAAGCTTTCTGAATATCCATACATGCCTTCAGGCCGTCTACGCTCTTGAAACACCAACAAGAACGAGGGATGCGTCATGGGGTTTGTGCACAAGCTGGCCTGGCTCGGCGCGGTGCTGCTGTTGAGTTTCGGTCAGGCCAACGCGGCCACCACGGAAAAAGACGACAGCAAGGCCGCCATCGCCTTGCTGGAAAAGGCGCTGGCCTATTACCACGACAACGGCGACAAGGCGTTCGCGGCGTTCAGCCGTCAGGGCGAATTCGTCGACAAGGACCGTTACGTGTTCGTGGTCGACACCAAGGGCGTGATGCTCGCCAGCGGCGGGCCGTCGTCGGCATTGATCGGTCGCGACGTCAGCGAAGTCCTCGGACCGGACTTGCAGAAGTCCTTCAAGGACGCCTTGAAAGTGCCGGAAGGCAACGGCATCCAGCAGGCCGAATACCGCTGGCAGAACTGGTCCGACGGCAAGGTCGAGCGCAAGCATGTTTACTATCAACGCATCGGTCAGCGGATTCTGGCGGTGGGTTATTATTTGCCGCGAGCGTCCGCGGAGCAGGCGAAAGCGTTGCTCGACAAGGCCGCCACCGATTTGACCAAGGACGAGAAGGGCACGCTGTCCGCGATCAACTCGCTCAAGGGCGGTTACCTGCAGGACGACCTGTATGTGTTCGTGGTCAATCTCGACAACAAGCGCTACGTCGCCCACGGCACCAATTTGCGGCTGATCAACACCGATTTTGCCAAGGTCGATGACCCGGAAGGCAAACCGGTGGGCGAACCGATTCTGGCGCTGATCGGCAAACAGGATGAGGGCGAGTACGAGTACCGCTGGAAAAACCCGGTGACCGGCAAGGTCGAGGACAAGCATGCCTACTTGAAGAAGGTCGGGAACATGCTGGTGGCGGTCGGTTATTACAGTGCTTGATTGCTGAAAGCTCCCACGCCGCGCGTGGGAGCTTTCAGCAATCAGCGGGCGCCGTGTTCACGGCCCCGCAGCAACCGGTTCGGCATCGCGATCGCCGCCGCCAGCCCGAGCAGCGACACCGCTGCACTGACCATCAGCAAATGCCGGAACGTCACCAGCAACTCGGCGCGCAAGGCGTTCTGCGCGTCGCCGGGCGCCGCGTTCAGGCCATCGAGCAGCACGTTGCCGGAATGTCCTTCGCTCATCAGCGAGCTGCCGGCCAGGTGGGCGAAACTGGAATCCTGCAACAACGCCAGCAACAGCGCCGACATCAATGCCACGCCCACCGCACCGCCCAGGGAGCGGAACAGGTTGGTGGTGCTGGTGGCGACGCCAATGTCCTTTTGCTCCACCGAATTCTGCGTACCGACCAGCGAGGTCGGGAACTGCATGCCGCCGGCGATCCCGCTGAGCAACATGAACAGGCTGCTGAGCAGCGTCGCATCGGGCGGGCTGAAGGCCATGCCGAGGATCGAGATCGGCATCAGCAGCGCGCCGGTCAGAATCTGCGGTTTGTAGCGCCCGGTAATCGAGGTGCGACGTCCAGCGAAATACGCGCCGATCGGCAAACCCATCGCCAGCGGCAGCAAGTGCAGTGCCGCGCTGTCGGCCCCCGCGCCGGTCACGCTCTGAAAGCGCAGCGGCATCAGCACGATCAGGGAAATCGCCTGGAAGCTGCAAAAGAAAATCGTGCACCAGCACAGCAGAGCGCTGCGGTTGGTGAACAGGTGCATCGGCAGCAACGGTTCCCGGGCGCGCCGCTCATGCCAGACGAACACCGCCAACACCGCCACCGAGCAAGCGAAAAGCCCGAGCACTTCACTGCTGCGCCACGCATGGCCTTGGCCGACTTGCGTGATCGCCAGCAACAGCGCCGTCAGACCGATGATCATTAGCAGCGTGCCGAGGTAGTCGATGACGGGTTTGCGCTGGGGAATCGGCAGGCCGATCAGGTTGCGTCGCGCCACCCAGTAAGCGCCAAGGCCCAACGGCAGGTTGATCAGGAACACCCAGCGCCATGACAGGTACTCGGTCATGTAACCGCCGAGCACCGGGCCGGCGACGCTGGCCACCGCGTACATGCTGCTGAAATAACCCTGATAGCGCCCACGTTCGCGAGGGGGCACGATGTCGCCGATGATCGCCTGGCTCACCGAAATCATCCCGCCGGCACCGATGCCCTGGAAGATCCGCGCCAGCACCAGTTGCTCCATGCTCTGGGCCATGCCGCAGAACAGCGAGGCGAGGGTGAACAGGCCCATGCCGAACAGCATCAGTTTGCGCCGCCCGTAAAGGTCACCGAGCTTGCCGTAGATCGGCACCGCCACGGTCATCGCCACCATGTAGCCGGAAATCACCCAGGCCAGCAGGCTGACGTCCTTGAACTGGGCGGAGATGGCCGGCATGGAAACGGCGACGATGGTCTGGTCCAGCGCACCGAGAAAGATCGCCATCATCAGCGCGACCAGCACGCTGCGAATGGCCGGTTTGGGCGTTTCGGGATGGTTGAGATTGGTCACGGGCAAAACCTGCGGGCAGTGAGTGTCCCGCAGATCGCCAGGCGAGCGGGGATGCTCGCCAGTGTAAGTCGGTAGCAGGCTATTCGATAGCCTCGTAAGGAAGCCCGACGTAATTTTCTGCAATGGTTTTTTGACCGGCCTCCGAGCTGACAAAGTAGTCCAGTTCCGAAGCACAGATCCGCTGGCTGAAATCATCATGCTCATCGAAGCGGTGCAGCATCGAGGTCATCCACCAGGAAAACCGCTCGGCTTTCCACACCCGGCGCAGGCAGATCTCCGAGTATTTTTCCAGCAACTCGGTGCGACCTTCGCGGTAAACCTTCAGCAAAATCCTGAACAGCGTGCTGACATCGCTGGCCGCCAGATTCAGACCTTTGGCACCGGTCGGCGGAACAATGTGCGCCGCATCCCCGACCAAAAACATCCGCCCGTACTGCATCGGCTCGACCACAAAACTGCGCAGCGGCGCGATGCTCTTTTCAATCGACGGACCGGTCACCAGTTTCTGTGCCAGATCCTCCGGCAGACGATTGCGCAGTTCATCCCAGAAACGCTGATCCGACCAGTCGTCGACGTTTTCTTCGGCCGACACTTGCAGGTAATAACGGGTGCGAGTCGCCGACCGCATGCTGCACAGGGCGAAGCCGCGTTCGTGGCGGGCGTAGACCAGCTCATCATGAATCGGTGGCGTGTCGGCGAGAATACCCAGCCAGCCGAACGGATAAACCCGTTCGAAGACTTTCAGGCAATCCTCTGGAATCGACTGCCGGGCCACGCCGTGGAAACCGTCGCAACCGGCGATGTAGTCGCAATCGACGCGCCAGGTTTCGCCGTCCTTTTCGAAGGTGACATAGGCTTCGTCGCTTTTCATGCCACAGGGAACGACATGGCTGGCTTCATAGATTGTCTGTCCGCCGGTCTCCCGACGAGCGGCCATCAGGTCGCGAGTGACCTCGGTCTGGCCGTAGACCATCACGGTTTTTCCGCCGGTCAGGGCTTGCAGGTCGATGTGGATCCGGCGCCCGTCGAGGGCCAGTTCGAAACCACTGTGCACCAGCCCTTCGGCATCCATCCGCTGACCTACGCCAGCCTCGCGCAACAGCTCTACCATGCCTTGTTCAAGCACGCCGGCGCGGATTCGGCCGAGCACATAGTCAGGTGTCTGGCGCTCCAGAATCAGGGTGTCGATGCCGGCGTTGTGCAGCAGTTGGCCGAGCAACAATCCGGACGGACCGGCGCCGATGATGGCGACTTGGGTTTTCAGCGTTTTCATTGTTTTTATGACTCGCAAGCTTCACGCGACAAACGCCGGTGAATGATTTTCAGGATTCGAGTGCTTGCATTTTTCCCTTGCGGGTCTGTCAATTGAAGGTGAAAACTGAGCCGATACCTGTACATTCTGCCAATCGGTGCGATTATCGCCCGCAAACCTCGAGGCCTGGATTGAAGTGATGAACAAGCCTGACCTGCCTTCGATTCCGGTGTTCAAGCTCTACGGTGAAAGCCTGGACTGGCCGACCCCTGACTTGCTGCACTGTGAAACCATTTCCAAACGCAGCCGCGAACACCAATGGGAAATCAAACCCCACCGCCACGCCGATTTGTGCCAGTTGCTCTTCGTATTCAAAGGTCAGGCAGAGCTTGAAATCGAAGGCCAACGCACGCAACTGAACGAAGCCGCGATCCAGATCCTGCCACCGTTATCGGTGCATGGATTCCGTTTTTCCGAGGACGTCGAAGGATTTGTCGTCACCCTCGCCACACCGTTGATCAACCATTTGCAGGCGCAACTGGGCAGCGCGGTGCAGGCCCTGGCCCAGGCCGAAAGCTACCCGGCGGGCAAGGACGCGGAGTACCTCAACAGTCTGTTTGCCGCGTTGCAGGCCGAGTACAACGGCCATCAACCGGCGCGGGAAATGCTGATGCATTCGCTGGTCAGCGTGATCATGGTCTGGGTCAGCCGTCAGGCGATCCACCGTCACAACGCCACGCAACGCCCGCAACGTCAGCGCGAATACCTCAACGGGTTCATTCAACTGGTCGAAGAAACCTACCGCCAGCACGTCAAGGTAGAAGACCTGGCCCATCGGCTGGGGATTTCCGTCTCGCACCTCAACGGCACCTGCCGTGAACTGGCGGGGCAGCCGGCGTTGCAGATCATGCACGAGCGTCAGTTGCTGGAAGCCAAGCGCCTGCTGACTTACACCAGCATGACGATTTACGAGATGTCCGAGGTGTTGGGGTTTTCCGATCCGACCAACTTCACGCGCCTGTTCCGGCGCCGGGTGGGGATCTCGCCAAAAGCGTTCCGCGACCGCTTGAAGGCCGAGCAGAACGACGACGCCTGAGCCTTTTATCAGCGCAGGGCGTTGAGGGTGGCGTTGTGAGGGATGCAGCGCTCGAAGTTGCAGCTCGCGTATTCACGGGGCAGTTGCCGCAACTGCTCCACGCGCCATGCCGCGGTGCCGTACAGCGCCAGCGTGGCCGCGCAGGTGATGAAAATCGCGAGGTATCTTCTTGTTCTGGTGTTCATGGCGTTGACCTCTGAACGAATACCCTTGGGTACTACTTTCAGCATAGGTCAGCGCCGTGGAGTTGCCAGCAGCTCTGCGAACGGGATTACAGCCCGATATCCCATTGCGGGTTTTCGGGAAAACGCTGCACCAGAAAATCCAGCATGCAGCGCAATGCCGCCGGCATGTGCTTGCGCGAGGCATAGACGGCGTAGATGTTCATCTGCCGGGGCTCGGCGTGGGGCAGCAGGCGAACCAGTTCGCCGCTGTGCACATGCACCCCGGCCTGATAGGTCGGCAGCATCGCCACGCCGGCGCCGGCCAGGGTCGCGCGCAGCAGGGTGCTGGCCTCGTTGGCGCTGATGTTGCCCTGCACCGGCACCGAGACCGGTTCGCCATCCTCCTCGAAATGCCACAGGCTCTTGCCGAAATAGGAATGGGTCAGGCAGTTGTGTCGGCTTAACTCCTCGACCCGTTGTGGCTGCGGATGTTCCTGCAGATAGGCGGGCGCGGCGCAGACCACCGAGCGGCAGACCGTCAGGCGCCGGGCGATCAGGTTGGGATCGAGGTCGTTGCTGGTGCGGATCGCCAGGTCGATGCGCTCGTCCACCAGGTTCACGGTGCGATCGAGCATTTGCAGGTCGATGTTCACCCCCGGATACGCTTTGACGAACGCCGCCATGGCATCGGCCAGTTGCGCCTGGCCGAACGAGGTGCTGACGCTGATTCGCAGCAATCCTCGTGGCGCATCGGCGGGTTCGCTGACGGCGGCCTGCATGTCGCCGGACAGCTCAAGCATCTGCCGGCAGCGCGGCAGGATTTCGTTGCCGGCGGCGGTCAGGCTCAACTTGCGCGTGGTGCGGTGCATCAGGCGCGCGCCGACCCAGTCTTCCAGTTCCGCCAGATAGCGCGACACCACCGGGCGCGACAGGTCCAGGTGATCGGCCGCCGCCGACTGGCTGCCCAGATCCACCACCGTGACAAACACCCGCATTGCTTGGAGACGATCCATGATTTGCCCGCTTTCAGAAACAAACTATGTTCAAGCATCGCATTTTTTGTAACGAGTCTGGCAACTAAGCTCTGTCCCCATCGCCAAGCACGGCATTCGAACAGCGGAGCAACCCATGATCGGCTTCACCATCCTCAAGCGCGTTTTACTGGCCACCGCCACCCTCGGCTTTGCAGCCCACGCAGCGGCCGCGAACCTGAACCTCGACGTCTACAACCCGGGCACCAACGCGATCTTCCCAGTGACTTCGGTACTGGTCAGCGGCGAGAAGGACGCGATTCTGGTGGACGCCCAGTTCGGCAAATCCCAGGCCGAGCAAGTGGTGGAAAAGATCCGCGCCAGCGGCAAGCAACTGACCACCATCTACATCAGTCACGGTGACCCGGATTACTACTTCGGTCTCGACACCCTGACCAAAGCCTTCCCGGATGCCAAGGTCCTGGCCTCGCAACCGACCGTTGATCACATCAAAAAAACCGTCGACGGCAAACTCGCGTTCTGGGGTCCGAAAATGGGTGCCGACGTGCCGGCCAAAACCATCGTGCCGGGCGTGCTCAAGGGCGACAGCCTGATGCTCGAAGGGCAGAAACTGCAGGTGGTCGGCCTGGAAGGCAAACAACCGGATCGCAGCTTCGTGTGGATTCCGTCGCTGAAAGCCGTGGTCGGTGGTGTGGTCGTCGCCGAGAACATCCATGTCTGGATGGCCGATACCCAGACCGCGCAATCCCACGCCGACTGGCTGCAAACCCTGCACTCGATCGAAACCCTGAAACCGAAAACCGTGGTGCCGGGTCACTACCTGGGTGACAGCGCCCGTTCGCTGGCGGCCGTGAAATTCACCGCTGATTACATCAAGGCGTTCGATGCAGAAACCGCGAAAGCCAAGGACTCTGCCGCGCTGATCGCCGCGATGAAAAAACGCTACCCGACACTGGGCGAAGAAAGCTCGCTGGAGCTGAGCGCGAAAGTCGCCAAGGGCGAAATGCAGTGGTAACCCGATTCTGAAAAACGCAGCACTCTCAAGCCAACTGGAGAATGTCATGAGCAAGATCGCAATCATTGGTGCCACCGGCCGTGCCGGCAGCCAATTGCTGGAAGAAGCCCTGCGTCGCGGCCACAGCGTCACCGCTATCGCCCGGGATACCTCGCAGATCGGCGCCCGCGCCGGTGTGGTCAGCAAGAATGTCGACGTGCTGGACGCCGCCGCGTTGCAGGACGCCGTCGCCGGTCACGATGTGGTGATCAGCGCCGCGCATTTCGCCACGGTACCGGCCAGCGCGCTGATCGGCCCGGTGAAACAGGCCGGGGTGAAACGTCTGCTGGTGGTCGGCGGTGCCGGTTCGCTGTTGCTGCCGGATGGCACTCGCGTGATCGACAGCGCCGGTTTTCCGGCCGAGTACAAGGCTGAGGCCAGTGCCGGTGCGGCGTTCCTTGATGCCTTGCGTCAGGAAAAGGAACTGGACTGGACGTTCCTGTCGCCGTCGGCGCTGTTTGTCGAGGGCGAGCGCACCGGCAAGTTCCGCGTTGGCAAGGATGACTTGCTGGTGAGTGCTGACGGTCAGAGCTCGATCACCTTTGCCGATTACGCGATTGCGCTGATCGACGAAGTGGAAACGCCGAAGCATTCGCGTCAGCGGTTTACGGTCGGTTACTGATGTAATCCGATTGATCGCTCCCACGTCGAGGCGTCGAACCGTCCGCGTGGGAATGCCTCACTGGACGCTCCGCGTCCGCTTCGGCATGGGACGCGGAGCGTCCCGGGCTGCATTCCCACGCGGAGCGTGGGAACGATCACCGCTCCGCGTGGGAACGATCATCAGGTGAGGCCGGGCTCAACGCGTATGAGCCTGCTCAACCAACCACCCCATCAATTCCTGCAACTTCGCCGAAGGCTCCGACGCCGGCGCCACGATGTAATAACCCAATCCCGTCTTCACCTTCAGATCGAACGGCATCACCAGTCGTCCGGCGTTCAAGTCGTCGCCGATCAGTGACCAGTCGCCGATCGCCACCCCCGTCCCGTGGGACGCCATCGACATCGCCTGATCCAGAGTTTCGAAATGCTGACCGCTGGCGATGTTGCTCAAGTGCAGTTCGGCGGCTTCGAGCCAGAGTGTCCAGTCGTCATCCGTGTGAGTCGGGTGCAGCAGCAGATGCTGTTGCAAGTCTGCCGGTGTGTGCAGGGCCGGCCCACCGTTGAGCAGTGTCGGCGAGCAGACCGGTGTCAGTTGCTCATCGAACAGATGCAGGGTCGCGGGTGAGTCGTGGGGCGCGGTGCCGTAGATCACCGCCGCGTCGAACTGTTCACGATGAAAATCCACCCCGTGTTGCAGCGACGCCGTGAGTTTCACCGGCACGTCCGGGCGCTCGCGCTGCCATTGCAGCAGGCGCGGCAACAGCCAGCGCATCACGCAGCTCGGGGCCTTGAGTTGCAAGGTCTCGCGCTTGGCGCCGATCTGCTCCATCGAGTCGCCGATCAGGCTGAACACCTGCTGCACCCGTGGCAGCCATTCGCGACCTTCGGCCGTCAGCTCCAGGCCCCGGGCCAGGCGAATGAACAGCTCGTAACCCAGATGTTCCTCCAGCCCGGCGATCTGCCGGCTCACCGCACCCTGGGTGATGTGCAACTGCTCGGCGGCCCGGGTGAAGTTGCAGCACTGCGCGGTAATCAGAAACGTATGCAGGGCGGGCAGGGGAGGCAGTCGTTTCATGTGGATCCAAGGTATGACGTGAGGACATGGCTAGTATGAGCTTTTATCGATTGTTGCGGCTACGGGTCGCCCGTTTCAATGAGGCCAATCACCGGTTCCTTTAAAGCCCGGTGCCTCAACGAACAAGAAGGGCAAAGACATGGCGACGTGTGGCGAAGTACTGGTCAAGTTACTCGAAGATTATGGGGTCGAGCAGGTGTTCGGCATTCCCGGGGTGCATACCGTGGAGCTGTATCGCGGGCTGGCCCGTTCGAGCATCAACCACGTCACCCCGCGCCATGAACAGGGCGCCGGCTTCATGGCCGACGGCTACGCCCGCACCAGCGGCAAACCGGGTGTGTGCTTCATCATTACCGGCCCGGGTATGACCAACATCACCACTGCCATGGGCCAGGCGTACGCCGATTCGATCCCGATGCTGGTGATCTCCAGCGTGCAGTCGCGCAGCCAACTGGGCGGCGGTCGCGGCAAGCTGCATGAACTGCCGAACCAGAGCGCACTGGTCGGTGGCGTGGCGGCGTTCTCCCACACGCTGATGTCGGCGTCCGAATTGCCGGGCGTGCTGGCCCGTGCGTTTGCGCTGTTCCAGGCCGGGCGTCCGCGTCCGGTGCACATCGAAATTCCGCTGGACGTGCTGGTCGAAGAAGCCGACGAACTGCTGACCAGCGTGCCGGTCAACATCGACCGCGCCGGTGCTGCGCCGGCCGCCGTGAGCCGCATGACTGAACTGCTGGCCGGCGCCCAGCGTCCGCTGATCCTCGCCGGTGGCGGTGCCATCGACGCGGCTGCCGAGCTCACCGAACTGGCTGAGTTGCTCGACGCACCGGTGGCACTGACCATCAACGCCAAAGGCATGCTGCCGTCCAGCCACCCGCTGTTGATCGGTTCGACCCAGAGCCTGGTGGCGACCCGTGCTCTGGTGGCCGATGCAGACGTGGTGCTGGCGATCGGCACCGAGCTGGCAGAAACCGACTACGACGTGACCTTCGCCGGCGGTTTCGAAATCCCCGGCAAGCTGCTGCGCGTCGATATCGATCCGGACCAGACCGTGCGCAACTACCCGCCTCACGTGGCGCTGGTGGCCGACTCGCGCAACGCCGCACAAGCGCTGCTCAGCGCGCTGTCGCACAAACCGCTGGCCGAGCGCCGCAACGATTGGGGGCAGGTACGCGCCGCGCGTCTGCGTGAAGACTTGGCCGCAACCTGGGATGCCCCGACCCTGGCTCAGACCCGTTTCCTCGAAACCGTGCTGCACGAATTGCCGAACGCGGTGTTCGTCGGTGATTCCACGCAACCGGTGTACACCGGCAACCTGACGTTCAACCCGGAGCGTCCGCGCCGCTGGTTCAACTCGTCCACCGGTTACGGCACCCTCGGTTACGCCTTGCCGGCGGCGATTGGCGCGTGGCTTGGCGGCAACCTCGAACACGGCGCACGTCCGCCGGTGGTGTGCCTGATCGGTGACGGCGGTCTGCAATTCACCCTGCCGGAACTGGCCAGCGCCGTGGAAGCGCGCACGCCGGTGATCATCCTGCTGTGGAATAACCAGGGTTACGAAGAGATCAAGAAATATATGGTCAACCGCGCCATCGAGCCGGTCGGCGTGGACATCTACACCCCGGACTTCATCGGTGTGGCCAAGGCCCTGGGCTGCGCGGCGGAAGCGATCAGCTCGGCCGAACACCTGCGCGGTGCACTGCGCGCCGCCACCGATCGTCAGGGCCCGACCCTGATCGAAATCGACCAGACCCAATGGATGAAGGCGGTGGCCCAATGATCAATTTCCCGACCACACTCGACGGCCTGTACATCAACGGCCAATGGTCCGCCGGCCGCGAACACCTGCGCGTGATCAACCCGGCCACTGAAGCGCTGCTGACCACGGTCAATGGCGGCGACGAAAGCGCCGTCAACCAGGCTGTAGCGGCGGCGACTGAAGCCTTCAAGGGCTGGTCGAAAACCACCGGTGCCGAGCGCGCCGCGATACTGCGCAACATCGCCAATGGCGTGCGCAACGGTCGCGAACATCTGATGAAGTTGCAGTCGAGCAACAACGGCAAACCGCAGTTCGAAGCGGGCATCGATGTCGACGACGTGATCGCCACGTTCGAGTACTACGCCGAGCTCGCCGAAGGCCTCGACGCCAGACTCGACAGCGACGTTCCGCTGCCGAGCGACGATTTCAGCGCTCGTCTGCGCCGCGAGCCGTGCGGTGTGGTCGGGCTGATCGTGCCGTGGAATTTCCCGATGGTCACCACCGCGTGGAAACTCGCGCCAGCCCTCGCTGCGGGTTGCTGCGTGGTGCTCAAACCGTCGGAAGTCACGCCGCTGCCGGAGCTGGAACTGGCGACCATCATCGCCGAATCCGGTCTGCCCAAAGGCGTGTTCAACCTGGTGTGCGGCACCGGTCTGGCGGTCGGTGCGCCGCTGTCGGCGGATCCGCGCATCGCCAAGGTTTCCTTCACCGGCAGCAACGCCGTCGGTGTGCAAGTGATGCAGCGCGCCGCTGAAACCGTGAAGGGCGTGAGCCTGGAACTGGGCGGCAAATCCTCGCTGCTGATTCTGGAAGACGCCGACCTGGATCTGGCGGTGGAGCTGGCCTGCGGTGGCGGTTTCTTCAACGCCGGGCAGATGTGCTCGGCCACCAGCCGGGTGCTGGTGGCCGATGAAATCGCCGATGAATTCCTGATTCGTCTGAAGGCCCGCGCGGAAAAAATCCGTGTGGCCGATCCGTTCGATCCTGAAGTCGAGATGGGCGCGCTGGTCAATCAGGCGCAGTACCAGCGAGTGCTCGGTCACATCGACCGTGGCCTGAGTGCCGGTGCAAAGCTGATTTGTGGCGGCAATCGTCCCGCCG